>NZ_SMCO01000024.1 GCF_004346685.1 Sulfurirhabdus autotrophica | reverse complement strand
TTGCAATTTCGACTGGCTGGTCAAAAAGGCTCGGATGCTACCGCATCTCGCCCTCTTAACCAACATTACTCAAAATTGCACTTCATCCTTGAATCTGCCGGACTATTAAAACGGGTTTAAGCGTGATTTGATCTGTTCAAATAATAGCGGTGAAATGGATGGCTCCTCTGTATCGATTAAGATGGTTTCAGCTAGTTCATCTGGCGTTAACGGCTGCTGCGAACGAATCTGGTTTGCCAGGACAGCGAGGTTGGCTTCTGATGCATCAGTTCCGCATTTTTCACGTTGAATGATACGTGCTCGTAAAATGCTTTCAGGTGCAACAAAATCAAGGATAAGAAAAGGGGCGCAAAGCTCCGCGGCCAGTACTTTAAAAGCATCCCGATCAGCTTGTTTTAAAAAAGTGGCATCAGCAATGACAGAAAACCCTGCCAATATGAGACTGCGGGCTATAGCTGCAAGTTGTGTATAGGTTTGGTTACCTGCATCCTGGGTGTATATGCCAATATTAATTTCGCTTCCGCTTTTTTCATGGAGCGCAAAATTAAATAGCCGTTTTCGTTCCACATCAGAACGGATCCGAATAGCGCATATTTCTTCCAGTATTGATTGGCTAAAGGTTGTTTTGCCCGAACCTGAAAATCCGTGTGTAATACACAGAGCAGGTCGTGGTGGTTTTATGAAACTATCAGCTAATTGAATGAACTGACGATACTGCGCCATTAACGCTTCGCGCTGCTCATTATTCAAGCCAGGCTGATTGGCTCGGATGCAGGTAACTTTTGCGCGAACCAGTGCACGGTAAACAAGATAATACCGAAGCACTTTGATACCGTAGTAGTCACCGGTAATTTCCATATAATGATTTAAAAATCGCCATGCAAGTTTGTTTTGGTTGCGGTGGAATAAGTCCATAGCAACAAATGCGATTTCGCTGATAACATCAATCCAGCGCAAGTTTTCATTAAACTCAATGCAGTCAAAAATTGTGACAACATCATCAATTAGCGCCATATTGCCCATATGCATGTCACCGTGGCATTCCCTAATGAAACCGTTTGCTTTGCGTTCATCAAAGTCGGATTGATGGGTAATAAATGTGTCCTCAGTCCAGGTGAGCAGTTGCGCAAATTGTTTAATGTCATCCTGTAGATGAAGCAAAGGCTTTATCTGCTCAAAATTTTCCAAAGCAGGCTGGCGGATATTCTGGTTTGATCCGAATGGGCTTTCTCGCGAAGCGACGGGAATTGATTGGTGAAAAGCAGCGATTTTGCTTGCTATCTGATCAATATGCTTAGCTTGAAGCATACCGTGGCTTTCTAGCTGATCAAGCAAACTATCTTGAGAAAACTGGTGCATCTTCACAGCGTATTCAATTGCAGGTTCATCGCCATTGATCAAGGGGCGAGCGACTGAACCAGTAATGGCGACAACATCCAAATAGAGATCAGGCGCTAAACGTTGGTTGAGTCGCAGCTCTTCCTGGCAGTAAAAATGGCGTTTTTCCAAGGTGCTGAAATCAAGGAAACCCAGATTCAGTGCTTTCTTGATTTTGTAGGCGAAAATACCGGTGAGTAACACGTAAGAAATGTGGGTTTCCAGCAGGTCTGCGCGGCTGATATCTGGTTGATCAACTGCGGATTGTTGCAGAGATTGAATCAACGCGTTTTGCTTATCAGGATTCATGGCTGGCAATCGCTATGCATATTGCTGATAATAGCATCTTTTAACTGAATCCAATTTTTATCAAGCGAGGGTAATACTATGTCCGGTGGTGAATTTCACGTTCACGGCGCGCATGAGCACGAAGTAGAACATCATGCTCAGCATGGTCCAGGCCTAGGACAATCTGTTGCAATTTTTACTGCCATTTTGTCTACAGTTGGTGCGATAGTCAGCTATCAGGGTGGGGCCACTCAAAATGAGGCGATGTTATTCAAGAACGAGGCAGTTTTGAAGAAAGCGCAGGCATCAGATCAGTGGAACTTTTATCAGTCAAAAAGCAATAAAGGTCATCTCATGGAACTGGCTGCTGATATGGCACCAGCAGATAAACAGGCTCATTATCAGAAGTTGATTGAGAAATATGAAAATGATAAGAAAGAAATCAAACTAAAGGCAGAGGCATTGGAAGCAGAATCTGCTAAAGCAAATGAAGAAAGTGAGCACATAATGCACCCGCACCATCGGCTGGCCCAAGCTATGACATTGATCCAGATTTCCATTGCGCTGGCTTCCATTACCGTATTGACGCGTAAAAAATGGCTGTTTGCTTTGGCTGCAATTGCCGCATCAGGTGGACTTGTATTGTGGGGGGCTGCCCTTTTTGCTTAGGCGGAAATTTATCCATGAAAGAAATTTTGTATGACTGGAATGGCGTAAATGTATGGCTGTTCCATTTTATTAATAACATTCGATCTGAATTTATAGATAAATTCATGCTGCTTGGAACTGAGTTGGGAGGCCATGCGCATTTTCCTTATTATTTAGCTGTATTTACATTGGCGGCTGTGATTGCTGTTTCTGGAAAATCAATACAGGAGCCTGCTCAATACAAAGAGCAGGCAACCAGTTGGTTAATCGTTATTGCCGTGTTCAGTATTGCTTATTTGCTGGATGGATTGCTGCTTGGCACGCTCAAGCCGCTCCTGGATTTTCCTCGACCGCCCCTGGCTTTGCCAGTTGGCAGCGTTCATATCATAGGGCAAGCTGAATATCACCATAGCTTGCCGAGTGGGCATTCTTCTTTTGCCATGCTGATTGTGGCCAGTCTCTGGCCAGTTTTGAATAGCTGGTGGCGGCTTGGTGGTATTGTGTTTGTATTATGGATTGGTTTATCCAGAGTCAGCTTGGGTGCGCATTTTCCAGCTGATGTGGTTGCTGGATTTTTGTCCAGTTTGTTTGTTGTGATTCTGGTGCGAGCTGTGCTTTGGGGAATAAGTAGAATGTGTACCAGGTCGGCGTAATCTAAATGATCTTTACATGGAAATGTTATTGAGGAATTGAGAAATGGCTGTAACAACAATTGATTTAATTCGCCATGGTGAACCTGTTGGGGGAAGGAAATACCGCGGGCAAACGGATGATCCTTTAAGCGAAAAAGGACTAAAGCAAATGTGGTCGTCCGTAGGGGGCTTTCACGATTGGCAGCAAATTATATCGTCACCGCTATTACGTTGCAGTGCATTTTCCCAGTTGCTTCATGAAAAATGGGGCATTCCCGTGAAACATGATGCGAGATTAAAGGAAGTTGTATTCGGTGAATGGGAAGGTAAAACACCCCAGGAGCTGAAGGAAGGGAATCCAGATATCTTGCTCGATTTTAAGCTGGACCCCATTGGTAACCGACCTGCAGGCGCGGAAACACTGGATGCATTTCATGCGCGTGTTTCCCAGGCCTGGCAGGCAATACAGGAAGAATACTATGGCCAGCATGTACTGGTAGTATGTCACGCTGGCGTGATTCGCATGATTCTGGCGCATGTGCTGGGTATTCCGCTGGCGAATGTTTACAAGATACAAGTAGCCAGCGCAGCAATTACACGTATGGCAGTGGAAGGTCAGGGGGCGCGTGCGCTCACAAGTTTGTTATTTCACGATGGCAAGCTTGATAGCAACAGGAAAGTGGCAGATTAATTCCACATGCACAGAACAGGGGCGTGCGTGCAGCTTTCTTGTGCACGGTTTAGTACTGTTCTGTGCTTTTTTATGGCTTCAATCAAGTGCATCTGCACAAGAATTAACGCTCAGCATTGAAGATATTCAAAGCCCATCGTTTAGTGCCAGCGCTATAGTTGCAAAGTTACGAGGAGAGGATTTCTCAACTTTGACTGTTGAGATTGGTGAACTGATTGTCCAGGGAAAAAAATGGAAAAAAGTGGGATTGATCTGTGCCGATGTAAGGCTGGAAAAGCGTGGTGTGTATTGTAAAAAAGGAATGTTTAAGGGAAAAATATCTTTTCCTGTCAGTTTCAGTTATTTGCCCGGAGAAAAGCAGCTAAGTTTGACTTTAAATCCTGCGCCGCGTGAAAAGTGGGAGCTGTTCGCTCAATTAAGAAACTCATCATGGGAAACCCGCTTGTCCGTTACTAACGGAGCAGTAGCGCAATTAGCGCCATGGTTACCTGCAACAACGCCTGTACCGAGTGCCGGTCTCATCAGCGGTCAGTTAAGTCTTGCCGGGAAAGATAAAGTACCCCTAAGCGTCAGTGGAGATATACAGTTCAAACAGCTCGCTTTTAGCGATGCAACGGGCCTGCACGCAGGTGAAAAAATGGATGGTCGTGTCAAAATGCAGGCTAATAAGCGTGGCACAGCCTGGAAATGGCAGGCTGATTTGGACTTGCGCAATGGGGAAGTGTTTTGGCAGCCGCTTTATTTTTCGAAAGGAGGGCACAGCTTAACAGTCAAAGGCAGCCTGAATAAAAATTTCTTCACGGTGGAACAAGGTCAGCTAAAGCTGGATGGCATAGGTAATGCGGAGCTTTCAGGGAAGTGGAATCAGGTGGATGGGTATTTAAATGATTTTGATTTGCGCGGTTCAGGGATCAATGTTGATGGTTTATACCGTATTTTGCTGAAGCCGTATTTTGAAAAAACCGCATTTGCCGATCTGAAAACGAAAGGCAAGATAGACTTGAACTGGCAGTTCAGAAATCGTGCCACACAAGTATTTGATTTTAAGACACATGATGTTGATATTGATGATGAAAAACAGCGTTTTGCATTAAATGGCATGAATGCAAATATTCCCTGGAACCGAGCTCAACCTGCTCAGGCAAATATTCGGATCAAGACTGGTCGGGTATTGAATCTGCCTTTGGGAGAAATGCACATTCCTTTGCAAATGGATGGATTACACTTTGCGCTTGCATCGCTCAGCATTCCATTGCTTGATGGAAAGTTGAATTTGGCTGATTTTGAAGCTTCGATGCAGAATAATGCATGGCGGTGGCAATTCAGCGGAGGGATAGCACCCATATCTATGGAGCAGTTTTCGAATGCCATGAAAATACCGGTTATGCAGGGTACGCTGTCAGGTGTTATTCCCAAAATTACTTATGCCGATGAGACACTTCGCATGAATGGCGCGCTGCTGTTCAAGCTATTCGATGGTACCGTTGTGGTTAAAAATCTGGTCATGCTGGAGCCACTTGGTCTTGCACCACGCTTAATGTCGGATGTGGATATGAGAAATCTGGATTTGGGATTGCTTACCAATGCATTTTCGTTTGGCAGTATTGAAGGCCGAATTGATGTGAACGTTGAGGATATGGTCATGTCCAACTGGCAACCTGTGAGATTCAAAGCAAAAGTTTTAAGCAGCCCGGGCAGTTATCGCAAGAAAATTTCCCAGCGCGCGGTGCAAAATATTTCCGCATTAGGTGGCGCAGGTGCTGCAGCAGCTATTCAACGGAGTTTTTTGGGTATTTTTGAACAGTTTGGATATGACAAGATTGGTTTGAGTTGTGCCCTTGTAAATGGCGTTTGTGTGATGGAGGGCGTGGAGAACACCGCTAATGGTTTTGTTATCGTAAAAGGCGGTGGGATTCCGGCTATCACTGTAATCGGCTACAATCGACAGGTAAGCTGGGACGAATTGTTGCAACGTTTGAAACGCATTACTCAGAGTAATGTTAAGCCAGTAGTTCAATAATGGAAGGAGTTTACATGCGAGTTTTATCATTACCCACGCTATTGTTACTGAGTTTGGCCGGGTTGTTGGCATCCTGTGTCACTATCAATATTTATTTTCCTGCGGCAGCTGCTGAAAAAGCGGCCGATAAAATTATTGAGGAAGTATGGCAACTTAAAAAGCCGGAAGAAAGCAAAGCGCTTCCCAATGCAGTTACACCTGCCACACAGCCTAAACCTTAAGGAGTCGGTGATGAATACATGGATGACACGTTGGACATTGTTTTTTGGATTGCTAGCCTTGATGATTAGCGGTTCTGTTTCTGCCGCTGCCGATCTGGAAGTGAATACTCCTGCTATTTCCAGTATCAAACAAAGCATGCAGGACAGGCATGGCCAGTTGGCGGAGTTCTATACCAGTGGCGCAGTGGGTTTAACCCGTGATGGACAGATAGCTGTGCATGATGCAGGTCTGGTGCCGTTATCCAAACGCCAGCAGGTTAACTCACTGGTAGCAGATGAAAACCGTGATCGTAGTGCGTTGTATCGTGAAATCGCACGCGCAAATGGCCACCCGGAATGGGAAAGCGAAGTGCGTTCTACATTTGCCGATCGATGGGTAAGCAAGGCCGCATCTGGCTGGTGGTACCAAAATGGCAGCGGCAGCTGGGTCAAGAAGTGATACCGGTCATAGTCTTTGATATCGAGACGGTACCTGATACAGAAGGGATACGTAAGCTTTATGACACCGGCCCGGATGTCACTGCCAACGAGTTGGCAGAAATGGCTTTTCAGCATCGTCGACAGGCAACCGGGAACGACTTTCTGCAATTGCATTTGCAGCGTGTGGTTGCCATTTCCTGTGCCATGCGGGACCGCGATTCGTTCAAAGTATGGACGCTAGGCAGCCCGGAAGATCCCGAACAAGATTTGATCAGACGTTTTTTTGACGGAATTGAAAAATTTTCGCCTCAAATAGTCTCATGGAATGGCGGTGGTTTTGATCTTCCCGTATTGCACTATAGGGGCATGATTCACGGGATTCAGGCGCCACGGTATTGGGATATGGGCGAAGATGACCGTGAGTTTAAATGGAATAATTACATTAGTCGTTATCATGCACGACATCTGGATTTGATGGACTTGCTAGCAATGTATCAACCCCGTGCCAATGTGGGATTGGATGATATGGCCAAGCTGATTGGTTTCCCCGGAAAAATGGGGATGGATGGTTCTCAGGTATGGGGGGCATTCCAAAATGGAGAAATAGTATCGATTCGCAACTATTGTGAGACGGATGTGGCAAATACTTATCTGGTGTATTTGCGTTTTCAACTGATGCGCGGGATATTTAATCACGAACAATATGAGCAGGAGTGTGAACTTGTGCGCAGCACCCTGCAAAAATCAGATGAACCACATTGGCGTGAATTTCTTAGCCGCTGGAGCTAGATAGAATGCCTGCTTCCATTTTGATGCCAGATCTCAAATACCGCAATTTTTGGTTGTTCATGGGCTTTGTGTGGATTGCGTTGGATATTTATCTTTCCCTTATGCATAATCCACCGCAGATTTTAGATGTGCATATGGCAGACAAAATTGAGCACTTTGCAGCTTATGCATTATTGATGTTCTGGTTTTGCCAGATATTCTGGGAATTCTCCCGGCAGTTGAAAGTAGCTATTGCCCTCGCAGCGCTTGGGGTATCTATGGAAATAGTGCAAGGTATGGAAGGTTTTCGTGTGTTTGAGTATGCGGACATGCTGGCAAATACAATAGGTGTTTTGATTGGTTGGGGGGTTGGAAAAACGGTATTAAAGCACACCCTGTGCCAATTTGAACGAGTGATAGTACGTTAATTTATTTTGTAGTGATTTATGACAGTAATTGTAGAATCTTTAGATCAAGAAGGTCGCGGAGTCGCCCATGTTGAAGGCAAAGCGGTATTCATTGAAGGTGCGCTGCCAGGTGAGCATGTCACCTATTCCGTATTTAAAAAGAAGCCGAATTACGATCAGGCTACGGTAAAGGAAATCCACCGGCCCAGTGCCATGCGTGCAGTGCCAAAGTGTAGCTATTTTGGTATATGTGGTGGCTGCAGTATGCAACATCTGGAGCCATCCGCGCAGGTTGCGGCCAAACAGCGGATTCTGGAGGACAATTTAAAGCATATCGGAAAAGTGTCACCCGAGATTATTTTCAGGCCAACTTATGGTACGCCTTGGGGTTACCGGCATCGTGCGCGGATGTCGGTAAAGTTTGTAGAAAAAAAAGGTGGAGTGCTGGTCGGATTTCACGAAAAACGCAGTTCATTCATCGCCAATATGGATAGTTGCGAAGTGTTGCCTGCGCGCATTTCAGCCCTGATCAAACCACTTCGGGACATGTTCAGCGGGCTTTCCATCCTGAACAGAATTCCACAGGTAGAAGTGGCGCTGGGTGATCATGTCGATATTCTTGTATTGCGCATTCTTGATCCGCTCAGTGAACACGACGAAGTGATTTTGAAGGCCTTTGCTGATCAGCACCATATCCAGTTCTGGTTACAGCCACAAAAAGAAGATAGCGCCTATCCATTTTATCCGCTGGATGCACCAATGCTCTCTTACAGCCTTCCTGAGTTCAATGTCACCATGCCCTACCGCCCCACTGAATTTACCCAGGTAAATGCGGGTATTAACCGCATTCTGGTAAGACGAGGGTTACAATTGCTTAATCCAAAGCAGGGCGAACGTATTGTTGATTTGTTTTGTGGTTTAGGTAACTTTACTTTGCCCATAGCGCGTAGCGGTGCAGAAGTGGTGGGCATAGAAGGCAGTCTTGAACTGGTGCGTCGAGCGCAATCCAATGCAGCTTACAATCACATCACCAATGCATCCTTTATGCAGGCTAATTTGTTCGATGCAACAAGAGAGAGCATTGCTGATCTTGGTCATCTGGACAAAATGCTGATTGATCCTCCTAGAGATGGTGCATTTGCAGTGGTTAACGCGTTAAATGAGGCGCACCTTCCTCACCGTATTGTCTATGTTTCGTGCAGTCCCTCTACGTTGGCACGAGATGCAGAAGTGCTGGTGCACACCAAGGGTTATAAATTGAAAGGTGCAGGAGTCATTAACATGTTCCCGCATACCGCACATATAGAATCCATCGCATTGTTTGAGCAATAAGCCATAAAAAAGGGCGAACCTGAGTTCGCCCGTTCATTTCAAGTTGTTAACACGTTAATCACGTTCACCAGACAGTGCCATCAGCAAGCTCAACAGATTTACGAAGATATTATAAATATCCAGGTAAAGCGCTAAAGTAGCCATAATGTAGTTGGTTTCACCACCGTTAATGATCCGACTTACATCATACAAAATGTAGCCAGAAAAAATCAGGATGGAAATGGCCGAAATCGCCAATGCAGCAGCCGGAACCTGGAAGAACATGTTAGCAAGCGAAGCAATAATCAGCAGAATCAAGCCAACAAACAGGAAGTTACCCAGAAAGCTGAAGTCCTTTTTGGAAATTGTAGCAAACCCAGCCAGGCTAAAGAAAATAATGCCTGTACCACCAGCCGCCATCCCCACAAGTTGTGCGCCATTACGCAAGTGCAATGCAGCTTGAAGGATCGGGCCAAGCATCAATCCCATGAAAAAGGTCAAAGCGAGTAACAACGCGATTCCTACTCCAGTGTTACGATTAGCCTGAATGCTGTAGAAAAGCCCGAACATGACGGCCAGCATACCAATCATACCCATGATTGGATGCTGTGCCATGAAAGAGAAATTCATGCTGAGCCCCATCATCGCACCAATAACGGTCGGGATCATGGATAGCCCAAGCATCATGTAAGTATTGCGCAACACCTTGTGGGTGCCAACAGCAATCTGTGCAGATTGTGAGGTCATTTGAATATCAGGTTGCATGCAGAAACTCCTTCTATGGTTTAACAACTACTCATAAGACTACCCAACAATACAAAAAGTTTCAACCCTAGCCAAAAAGCTTATAAAAGGGTATGATGCGCATCACTGGAGGTGTGGCCGAGCGGTTGAAGGCACCAGTCTTGAAAACTGGCGACGGGGTGACTCGTTCGTGAGTTCGAATCTCACCGCCTCCGCCAATTTAGCATCCTAAGTCGTCCGTTATAGCCATGAGACCCTAGTTTTTATGCGGTTTTATGGCTTCTAGTAGTCCAGTGTGGTGTGGTAAGAGCCCATTGCATCCGGTTCTAAATCGTGGTAAAAATCGTGGTAACGAAATTACCACGGTCTGGAGTTACCACGATGGCTACCAATCTGTTGTCCGCTGCCGAATGTAAAAACGCTACCAGCAATGGGGCAGGTATCCGCAAACTCCATGATGGTGATGGCCTTTATTTGTGGGTTTACCTTGATGGCCGGAAGTATTGGCGTATGCGTTACTGGCAGTCAGGTAAAGAAAAATCTCTCTCCATCGGTGTTTATCCTAAAGTATCCCTTAGTGATGCACGAAAAAAGGGCGAAGAGGTACGCAAGCAATTGGAAGCTGATCTCGACCCATCCGCCGAGCGTAAAGCTACGAATCTACGTAAAAAACTCTCCGCCGAAAATTCATTTGAAGCTGTTGCGCGTGAATGGTACGCCAAACAACTGCATACATGGGTAGAGCATCATGCTAGTGATGTAAAGCGCCGTCTTGAAAATAATATTTTCCCCAGCCTCGGTAAGCGCCCCATAGATCAAATAGAAGCGCCAGAATTACTGGAAACTATCCGAAAGATAGAAACACGTGGCGCATATGATCTTGCTCATCGGGTGTTGCAAGTTTGCGGGCAGGTATTTCGATACGGAATTGCTACGGGCCGTTGTACACGTAATTTGTCCGTAGATTTGCGTGGTGCACTCACCCCGCATGTAAAAAAACATCAATCTGCCGTTCGCCCTGAAGAGTTGCCTGACCTGATGCGCGCTATTACCAAGTATGATGAAATAGGTGATAAGCAAACCCGCCTTGCTCTGCAACTGCTGGCGCAAACTTTTGTTCGCACCAATGAACTAATAGGCGCGGAGTGGGTGGAGCTTGATTTGGATAACGCACTGTGGGTTATTCCCTCTGGTCGTATGAAGATGAAAACCGAGCACGTTGTTCCTTTGTCCAGGCAGGCGCTCACTATGCTGGCTGAACTCAAGGAACTGTCTGGCGGCAGTCGCTATGTTTTCCCTGGCAGGAACCGCGATAAACCGATCAGCAATAACACCATGCTGTTTGCTCTATATCGGTTGGGTTATAAGGGTAAGATGACCGGCCACGGCTTCCGTGCGGTGGCTTCTACCATACTCAACGAAACAGGCTTCAACCCTGATGTGATTGAGCGCCAGCTTGCCCACTGCGAGCGTAATGAGATAAGGGGTGCATACAACCGTGCCGAATACCTACCAGATCGTAAGAACATGATGCAGTACTGGGCGGATTACCTCGATTCAATTGAGGCAGGGGCTAAAGTAATATCAATACATGCCAACGCAAGGAATCTCTGACCATGCTTACTCCATCTCCTCAATACGGTCTACGGCAAGTATTAATCCATGTAACTATCGGCGATTACTTTCCTCCATCGACAGACTCTGCGCCGGAAATTTCTTTGCTACGTGCAGCTAATCGTTCCATGCTTCGCAAAAAGAATGGAACGACGGATGTATTCTTGTTTGTGTTGGTTGGCCACTACGATACCGATATGGCTAGAGAGGTTATCTCTGGATATGGATTCACAAACTTTAGTGTCATTACTATGGAAAGTGATCAGCTCGATGAGCAATTGAGTATCAGCTATGGCGGCAATGTAAGTGCTGAAGTCGGCGACTGTGTTTCATCTTGGCTCAATAGAGAGCATCCAGGTGCGTTAGCCCTGTTCAGCCGGGAATATCAGAGCGCGCCATTCTGGTGGACAGGCATCGAACATGATGACGGTGTTTTAGAGCGGCCCTTCAATACTGATGATTTTGCTTCTGAACTTCCTGCTACACATCGTACACGTGCGGCGACTTGGCTGATCGTGCTGGGTAATGTAGCGAAATTGCATACCGTCCAAGCAACAAGCCCTGACGTGTTAGGCAGCGATAGGGCTGCATCTTGGGCTGCCACTTTGTGTGAATGGCTGCATGGCTTTAACGCTGCGAGTGGTAATGGGTATAACGATTTTGATGCTGACTCTGTGAGCGAGAAATTGGGGATGTCTGATTTTTATCTGGGTTTTGAGTTTGCCCGTTTATGTACAGATGATCTGGAGACATTGTGCGACGAGCATGATCTTGATCTTGATAAGATCGGATGGCTGGCGGTGGCTGCGATTACTGCCAATCTACGAGATGAGCTGCGGAGTATGCTGTCAGATTTTTTTGATGGGGATAGTGGGCTTTTATGGGTGTTGTATTCGAGTATTTGGCCCCGGTTTGCCAAGCCTATGGTTGATTACAGCCAGGAATTGCTGCAAACGGATGACTATAACCGTCTTGCCGAATTGGACGCACCATGGCGGTTTGTTTCCGAGGGGTGGTGTGATGAGGCTGATGTCTGATGAGTGTTATCGGTGTGTATGAAAGAGCTCATCCACTGCGCCGTAGTGATCAGCTAAAAAAAAATCCTCAGGTTTTGTAAAAAAAAATAAAAATTAAATGTTTTTCCTAAGTGGGATTGATGGCCATGTTGCCAAATTTAATGTATCCCTTCTTTAATTTATTTAATCTGCATGCCCGCACCAGAGTCACGCAATTTTCGGAATACTGCTTCTGCAATGTCGTTGACATCTGATTGCGCAGACTGTTTTGGTGATGCCAAGCTTCGAATGATTTCCCCTTGACGCTGACACGCAACCTCGCCATAACTAAGAAAAGTTGTCAAAACTTTCTCATGCCCGAGATTCTGGCTCCATGCCTTGAACTGTTCGGGGGAGTTGCATACTTCCTGGCCGAGTTGGACAAGTGTGTTTCTAAAGCTGTGCGGGTTGAAATACGGCAGTCCAGCGCTGATGAAGGCTTCTTGAAATATTGTTCGAATTGGTGAGGCGGTGCTCCAATGATCCTTTGTCAGGCCCGCCGCTTCAAACTGGTGAGTTAACCCAAGAGCAATGCGCGTTGCCGGGAAGAGTGGATCGTCATTGCCCCAAAGGTTCTCATCTCGAAGATATGATACCCACTCCGACACAATCACACGTATATCCTCACCCACAGGGAAAAAGAAAGTATTGAATGTTTTGCTGAATTTAGTCTTAACTTCGCGGGCATCTTGATTTACGCTGTTCGCGACTAGATCAACATGTTTTAACCTCATTGAGGCAATAGCACTATCTCTAGCACCAGTTAAAAGCGTGAATGCGATGAGTGCTTGATTACGCCGCTCTATAGCTGTGCTATTTGGCATCATCTTAATGACATGCCTTATCTGTTCCAGTGTTGGCACTTTTTGTTCCCGCTGGGCTGTAGCGACACGAGTGTCCTTGTCAGATAAATTAAAATACTCAGCGTCTGAACACTGAATGCGGGACTTGTAACCTGGTTCCCACGCGAGCCATTGGAAGAATCGTTTGAGTTGTGTGAGTGTTGCATGTAAGGTTGACTTGCTCAATTTCTCCCCTGATTGTTGAGCTTTCTGTTCAGCAAGGTGCTTCTTGAATGCAACCGCCTGTTCAAAGTGAAACGTCTTGAAGTCACGATGCTTGGTATAAATTTCAAAACGATTGAGTGCCTTTGCAGCTGCATCTACTGTTGGCTCGCTATGGCGTTTTGCTTCCTTCAGATAGGCGAAATACTTACGCTTGATTCTTTCATTATTTGCGCTGTGTTTTGTCATGGTTTGATGTCCTTATAATAAGTCACTGTTTACGGTGGGTTGGGTGCTCTCAACTATGTGTTTCAGTGCTTGCGGTATTGAGATGTCCATATAGCGGCGAAACTCATCCAGTTTGGACAAGCAAACACGCCTATTCATGATTGCTTCACAGTCCGGGCAGATCGCTACTAGGTTGCCTAGCGTATCGGTTTTGGACTGATATTCCGCCATGTCTCCGGCGGGTGCTTTCGGCGAGCGGCACCGAACGCAATACATTTCGCCTGGCTCGCATGGTCGCTTATGTTTAACCCGCTTCACTTGAAGGAAGGAATAAAGAGTCTGCCCATGGATCAGCATCGGTCGTTTGTTATCGACTGTAGTGAGACCATTTTTTAACCAACTTCTTACCGTATTTTTATGAACGCTGAACAGCTTTGCGATCTCTTCAACGGAGTAGCTGCGATGGATTTTGACGTGGCGGTGATTGGGATGTTGTTTTTTCATGATGGTTAACCGCTCCCACTTGCTTTAGCATACTCTTCTGCCGTGCATTTCTCGGCAGCTTCATATTCAGCAACAAATGAATCTTTAATAACAGACCTCCCTGGTGACTGGTTTTGACTTGGCTTTCCTGTACTTTGCTGTACTAAGGACTCGCCTCTATCTTGATGGGGTAGACGCGGGGTACTCGACAAGGTACTCGAAACACCATCAGCGGCAATCTTTGCAGGGCGTTTACGCTTGTTGTTTGTTATTGCTGAACCAAGTTTTCCACCATGGCTTTGCTTGTTCTTTCGATCCGCCAAGTGCGCCCGATAATTTTCTAGTTCAGGACTAATAATGAAACCGTCTATAACTTCAAAAAAAGGCATAACTGCAACAAGCGAGCTATCTATTTCAGCAACTGGCACCCCCAGTACTTTTGCTAAGTCGTTATGGTTTTGTGGAAGCCGAACATTTACCCAACACTCAAGACGCATCGTATAAAGCAATCCACGATCCTGTAGCGTCATGGTTCGGAAGGGTAACTGTGCCAAGATGGTTGCTGCATATTCTTGGTAAGCAGGGGCGTCACGGTTTTGACTCATTGCGCACCCCTCACGAGACAGTCTTGCGACTTTGCTTGATTCGGAGTGCTTGCCATTCAGCTATTGATTGTTCAGTCCATGCTACAGCTCTGGCACCGATGGAAATGGGGGCGGGAAAGTCACCGCGACGGATTGCTTCGTATATCCAGCTACGCGATAAGCCCGTCAGGATTTTTACCTGCTTGAGTCGGAGGAATGATTGCAATTGTTCGGCCATGATTTTGTCCTAACGAACAAGACCTGGTGCTCCGCGTCGCTAGCTGGCCTTGTTCGCACTATTGAGGATTGCAGCGGAACACTTGATAGAACTATGCGCGGGCAAAAAAATAGGCGGAACTATGCCTTACTTTATTAATTAATTTAAAATCAGAGGGTTATTTAGGCGGCTTTAGGTAGTTAGGCAGGTTTTGTTATTTTGGATGGATTTGGAACTTGGGCGGGGACTTTATTTTCCATTCGACTCTTATTCTGCGCAATACAGTATCGACTGAAATTTTAAGCTCTAATGCCAATTTATTAGCCACTTTGTCTTTTGTGGGGAGTCTCTTAGTGGAGGTGAATATCTCGGTGGCTATTTCGTTTGCTCTCTGTTGCATTTGTAGATCGTGATTTAGGTGACCAGAAGGTTTGATGATTACTGGCAGTAAGTCACTACTAGACAATTTTTTGGTTACATCTTCGCCGAAGTCTTCAATCTCAATGTGCGCCACATGGGTTAGCAAAAACAGAGCCGTCTCCTTGGGTGGCCAGGTTTCGTCCCTTGTCCATTGGGTTCCACCCATGGTTGGGTGAAGATCCAATAATCGTGATTCAGTAATCTTGGCGCGGATATAAGCTTCAGGCTGAATGCCGGGTTGTTTGCTCCAGCGTTCGATCAATGTCTTCCCTGTTATATAACGATCATTAGGCTGGAAGTTGGAAACATCGTCTGCTAGAAACCAGCAAGCCATCAGAGGCGCTAGATAGTCCGTGCCCATGAAATAATCGAAATAGAATCTTTGTGGGGTCTCTAACTCGTTGGCGTTCATGTAAGCAGCAAGACCACCCTCGTTCGGCCCCATCCAGATCCAAGTGGCGATTTCTTCTGGTGATGCGTTCAGCCGATCAGAAAGCAGTTTAAGTGTCTTTGGGTAGGGAATGTATACAGCTTTGTCCGAAGTGGGTGATGCCTTTGGTCTCTTGCTCCAATGGACCAAATAATTTCCCCGCGAATTGCGCTCTTTTTGTTCCATAACAGTGAGTTCGCGTCGCAACTCAGCGAGACGGGTTTCTTTTTTATCAAGATCACTGGCAGTCGGGGCTGAAATCGTCTCCCAATTATTGATCGCCTTTTTGATGCCGGCCTTGTGTTCGAAAAATTCCCACCAGAATTCTCTGTCTTTTTCGGTAGCTGGGTCGTGTTGATAGTCTAATTGTGCTGCCACGCTGCGCCGTTGGTCTGGAGATAAGTCGCTCCAAGGTATCGGAAAAAAATCGGTTTCGACGCGCTTTTTTTGCATTTCAGGCAGGGCCTCTAAGGGTGTATCGAACCAGTCCTCCAATGCTTTTGTTAGGGAATCGAAAACCATCAAGCCTCTTTAATGTATGTGGTAAACAAATCAACAGTCCGTTTTAGCAGGTCGGGCTCTGAAATCCCTCGGACCTGAAGTGCACCTGCTCCTTATGCAGGGCATATGTTCATTCCGTGAGAGGTGATATAAATTTATATGTATTATGCCGGACTTTACAGTGTTTTTGCAGTGCAAATCCCATCATATGGGAAACAATAAAAACAATAGTTACTGACAAAACCTTTCTAATAAATTTCTGTATCAAACATGGTCGGCAAGATGCGCTTACGTTGAGTAATGGCATCTTGCCGACACTTAATCCACCTGAAACGCTGGCAGAAGCTTTTGAAATACCCAAGGCTGGTGCCACCGTTTTTTTGCCATTCGGCTGGATACCAATTGCTTGTAGCTATCTGGAGAAGGGGCCACCTTACGTCTATGTCGACCTTGATTGCAAATTCGGCAGGCTGCGGCTATGTTGGATTGAACAACTGTACCACCATCCTTATGAGCTTCAAGATGTTCACCTGTACATTGTAAATCCTTGGCTTGTCTTCGGGTAATTCCACACTTAGTGATAAATTCAGTAGGATTCTCAGACCACATAGGGCAACCACAATAACAGCAAAGGCCAGACTGAAGAACAAAGGCAATAGTGCGAGGGCGAATGAGGGATTTTCTTTTAGGCATGAGAGGCTCCAATAAAAATATAAAGGAACCCGCTCACCATATGGGTAAAGGCGGGAAATCAGCTGAGTTACTCAGACTGGCAATACAGAAGCTCCTATGGAGACATCTATGAAAATAGTACTACAGGTGGTTTACTAAAGGCAACTCTCATCAAAAATTTCGATGAGATCAACAGGTAAAACGATGTTAGTGCGAAGATCTTTTGAGGTACTGATCGGAGCGATCTGCAGCAACAAACTGCAAAATAGCCTTCACATCATCAGAGCAGGATTTGAACACCAGACGTGAAAGCACATCAGGTCCGCGTTGAAGAATCAACACACCGATAAGGCCGTCGATAAATGACTGAGTAGCTTCAACACCAGAAAAATCGAGGACGACCTCTTCCCCTTGAGCCAAGGCAATCTCAATCTTATCCCTGATAGGAGCAGCACTTAACCGAGGGCCGACAAGGCGACCATGGGCATATGCTTGAAGTAATAAGGATGAACGCATGATTTGGCAATGATAACCTAAGTTATAAAAAATCCCAAAGCTATTTATTCAAACCGCAGTTTTACTGCTGGTATGTCATCTAAAGGAGGTAAAAGGTCTTTCACATGAACATCGGCGAGTTTCGATCGGTTTACCTCCATTGCAACGCCAACCCCCTGCCAATAGGCTCCTGTACTCTCTCCGCTATAACCGGACGTGCTGTGCATCGCATTACCACTAGCCAGTATCATGCGACCACCCGCATGCTCTGCGATTCTGCAAGAGGTAGTAAGGCCCACCCCTTGATTGACGGAATCAGCAAGCAAACCCAAATCTCGATTGCAACTAACACGTGGCTGTAAAGCAAGCAAGATGGCATCAAGATGGTGCTCGCGCTGAAGTTTCGTGTGCGCTCGAAGCGATTCTAGAAATCCGCAACCATTATCCACTACCCCCAAACGTATTAAATTCTTGTTGGGGTAATGCTGACTCGCAACCCAGACGCAAGCATTCTTATTTCCTCGCCTGGCATGGGTCAGTGCATTCTCCAGCAACTCGTTCAACGCATACTGCAACGGTTCCACCAATCTTTCGTAAGCCGTATATCCCGTCATTTCATCCGGCATATCATCAGGGTCTGCTCTGCCAATCATTGCTTTCGCCAACCGGTGTGCGGCATTTCCTACCTCAGCGCGATCGCACAACTGCGTCAACTCCACCAATGCATCACTGCGATCCTGTCGCGTTCCATTTTTCATGGTGCAATCTACCAACTCGATACCAGTAAACACATCCATGCGTTGCAAATAGCCACTTAAACCCGGAGATAAATGATGGATTCGAATCACGCGACCTTGTCTTCTTGCTTCATCGAAACAGGCACCCAACATCGCCATCCCAAAGGGGTCAATAAACTTCAAATGTACCGCGTTGATTTCAGCAACCCCAACAGATTTCATAATTTCCTGGCAAACGGAAATAGTCTCAAGTGCGGACGGTGCTGACAAATAACTGGGGAAAATAATCATGCGACCACTACCTGTACCTGAAATTATCTACACTTTCTATAAATCTGGGCGCATTAAGATATTGCATGTTCAACCAACACGTCCGCCAGCTTCTGTTGCAGCTGATTTGCGTCAGTGATACGAATTTTTAGTTGATCGCACAGCACCATTAGCTCATCGACTCTAGAAACAATTCGGTGTTGCATGGCTAATGGGGGCAATGGTATCGGGGCTAAACGTAGTTTTTCTTGAGATATATTTACCTGACTTGCAGCCATGCCTGACTTTGCATTTTCAAGATATACCGCGGTTGCCCCAGTATTTAAACAGAGAGTCATAAACTTACCATCAACACCAATATCGACAGGATGAAATCTAATGATTTTGTCTGAAATCATTAACCTTGGCCTTGTATCTTGGACAAAACATGAGATTGCAACTCGGTTTGTGGGACCAGCTCTAGTAAAAAGAATATCACCAGCCTTAGCCTCTGCCTCTGGTCGTGGCGTTAAATTACCAGGCAGCTCTTTATTTTCTTGCTCTAAATATTGCATTACTTGTACTGCTGTGGTCTTCAATACCCCCCAAACGCTATCCGATGGTGAACAGTTATCCAAACAAGATGGACTCCAACCTGAGTCCATACTTGTTGTAACCTCAAAAAGCCTCACCCACTCCCATAACATTGGAATCTCAAATGGTTTTTCTTCCTCTGTCATCGGCGATAGGAGTTTGTCTTTCTTAATCTTACCAACGGCTATCAACTTGGCTTTTTCAGCCTGTATGCGCTTGAGCAATTCACTGGCAGGTTCGTCTTTCGGGTCTTGCGGAACGAGCTTGCCCATTACCGCCAGTTGCAGCAGGGTTTGCTTGATGGCGTCGATGCTAGCTTCGGTGGTGAACAGGGTGTCGAAATGCGCGGCGATGCGCTGCCAGTTGGCGCTGAAGTCTGCGGCACTTTGCGATTGGGTGAGCGTGGCGAGCAGGTGGCTCACGAGTTTTTCGTGGGCTTCGGCGGCGTTGTTGTGCTGGGTTTCCAGTTGGTCACACAGCGCCATCAGCTCATCGACTTTGGCGACGATGCGGTGTTGCTCAGCGAGTGGTGGAATAGGAATAATAAATTGACCTAATTTCCCTATACTCAATCCTTCACGAGACACACCTACTTGAACATCCATTACAGTTTGCTGGACATGCCTTGATATTAAAACCAAGTGAAGAAAACGCAATATTTCTTTAGATGTGGAACGGACAATTGTCACATGCTGACTAACATTTCCTGTCTCAAAGCTATCAGGCACAATTGCACATCGCCCAATTGAAGCTCCAGTAATGTTAAACAGAAGGTCACCTGCACATACACGTGTTCCTGACATTTTATGATGTGTTTCTGGCGCAATGAAAGCCACATCATCAAGTCTCAAACCTTCATCCCAGACATTTTGAGAACGCAAAAAAGGGACGCCCTTATTAACATAAACTTGCTTCCCCCCAAGCGGCGTACTACCAGCACCAATTTTACTTAACAGTTCATTTAACCTGACCCACTCCCATCCCTTTGCCAAATCAAACGGTGCTTCATCGCCATTTATTGGCGCCAGTGGTTTATCTTTTTTGATCTTGCCTTCGGCAATCAGTTTGTTTTTTTCAACCTGTATACGTTTGAGTAACTCTCTAGCAGGCTCATCCTTCGGGTCTTGCGGCAACAGCTTGCCGCGCACCGCGAGTTCAAGAATCAACTCGCGCAGTTTCCTGATGCCATACACACTGGCAGCATTGCCCGAACTACGACCACGCCCTGATTTTTTCACGCTATCGGCAGCTGTCCAGATGTCGATGTGATCGGTCAGCAATTGCTGTATGGCATTCATGCCTTCGCCCCGCGTTGCAGCGCCTCTCCCAGTATATCTCTCAACTGCCCAAGCAGCCCAGAGATGTCATTCTGCATGGCGTTGTACTGCGCTAGCAGCACATCAGGGTCATGGATTTCCTGTTCGTCGATATGCGGGTTCTTGCAATCGAGGTTGTAGTTGCGCGCCTTGATCTCTTCCAGGCTGACCTTCCACGCGTATTCATTTTCTACACGTTGTTTGAAGCCATCTTTTTCTTTACCCCACCATTTTTCCAGCGGTTCAAACTCTTCAACCTTTAAGGGTTTTGTTTTGTTATAGGCTTTTACACCCGACGGCAATTGATGATCGTAAAACCAGATGTGCTGGGTGGGTGAGCCTTTAGTGAAGAACAACAGGTTGGTCTTAATACTGGTGTAAGGGGCAAACACGCTATTGGGCAGGCGCACGATGGTGTGCAGGTTGCATTCTTCCAGTAGCTTTTCCTTGATGCGGGTTTTGATACCTTCGCCAAACAGAAAACCATCCGGCAAAACCAGCGCGGCGCGGCCACCGGCTTTGAGCAACTGCATGATCAGTACCAGAAACAGATCGGCGGTTTCACGCGTGCGGAATGTTGCAGGGAAGTTAGTTTCAATGCCATCTTCTTCCATGCCACCGAAAGGCGGGTTGGTGACAACCACATCCACACGCTCTTTCGGCCCCCAACTGATCAGCGGGCGTGCCAAGGTGTTGTCGTGGCGGATATTGCTAGGTACATCTATGCCATGCAGGATCATGTTGGTGGTGCAGAGTAAATGCGGCATCGGCTTTTTCTCGATACCGAAAATGCTGGCCTGTAATTGCGCTTCATCGTCTACTGTTTTCACATCCTGTTTGCGGATGTGTTCAATCGAGCAGGACAGGAAGCCGCCCGTACCGCAGGCGGGGTCCATGACTTTTTCACCGAGGCGCGGGTTGACCATGCGCACCATGAACTCGGTTACTGCACGCGGGGTGTAAAACTCTCCTGCGTTACCAGCTGCCTGCAAATCGCGTAGCAGTTGCTCGTACATATCGCCGAACAGGTGGCGCTCCTGTGCTTTGTTAAAGTCCACGCCTTCCTGGATCTTGTTGATTACCTGCCGGATTAACTGGCCGGATTTCATGTAGTTGTAGGCGTCTTCAAATACTGAACGAATCACATAGGCGCGTTGGTCGCCGCCTTTGGCTTCCAGATTCTGCAAGGCTGGGAACATGTCATTATCGAGAAACTGCTTCAGTTCCTCGCCGGTCATACCTTCGGCGTTGGCTGCCCAGTTACGCCAGCGGTATTGCTCCGGCAAAGGTGATTTGTAGTTGTCTTGCAACAGCTCCCATTCGGTTTCGCGGTCGTCAAATATTTTCAGGAACAGCATCCAAACCAGCTGGCTCAGGCGCTGGGCGTCGCCATCGACACCCACGTCTTTGCGCATGATGTCCTGGATGGATTTGATAGTGGAGGAAATACTCATAAATAGGGCTACTTATTGTTAAAGGTTAAAATCACACGTAAAGATTTTGTTCTAATTCATGCAATGCAGCGATGTAGGCGGGTTTGCCACCAAAGGCTGACACTAATTCACTGGCCGTACCCATATCTTTAAACGGATCGAGCGTGAGGATTTTGATGTCCTCGATGTTTTCAATGCCAGTATCAGCGTATTTTTCCAGCAGGCTTTCCAGCACCTTGCGTGCTTGTTCACCATATTTGGCAAAGTAGTTACGCTTTTTCACATTCTCTGCGCGTTCACGGCGAGTCAGCGGTGGTTGGTCAAAAGCGACGTGACAGATGAGGTCAAACGCGTCGAAATCCTTACCTACTTCATCGGCCAGCGGCTCCAGCAATACGCCGTGTGCTTCCAGTTCTTGCAGGATGACTGCCTTACGGTCGGCTTTGCTCCAACTACGCAGGAATTCATCAAGTGAAGAATAATCCTTGCGCACGGTCTTGCGGGTGTAGTCCTTGAGGGATTCGGTAATCAGTTTGCCGTCCGGCCCGTAATACTGCACGCGCTCGGCTACCACATACACCGTCACATCGCTGAGTACATATTTTAAACGTCCGGTGCCAGGTTCGTCCCCGCCTTCATCTGGACCATCTGTTGGTACATCGTTATCGCCAGCATCCAGCGGAATGGGATTGCCATTTTCATCAAGATTGATTTCGGGTTCATCATCTGGCGGCACTGGCGATTCATCACCTTTTGGCTCATAAATCATCACTGGCTCACCATCGAAGGCTGGATCAGCAAAGAGCTCTGTCGCCTTTTTAAAATCCATAATGGTGAACCAATACTTGCCGTAATCTTCGTTAATCCGGGTGCCGCGCCCGATAATCTGCTTGAATTCGGTCATCGACTTGATGTGTTGATCCAGCACTATTAACTTGCAAGTTTGCGCATCTACGCCTGTGGTCATCAGCTTGGAGGTGGTAGCGATCACCGGGTAACGTTCTTCCGGGTTGATGAAGTTATCCAGCTCGGCTTTACCTTCGTTTTCATCGCCGGTAATACGCATCACGTATTTGCGGTTTTTCTTTACTTGTTCAGGGTTCAGGTTGACCAAGGCTTGGCGCATGCGCTCGGCGTGGTCAATGTCATCACAGAATACGATGGTCTTGGCGTATGGGTCTGTTGCCACCAGAAACTCGGTGATTTTTTGGGCGACCAGCTCGGTGCGCTTTTCCAGAACCAATGTGCGATCCATATCAATCTGGTTGAAAATACGGTCTTCAATTAACTGACCATTTTTGTCTGTCTGGCCTTTGCTTGGGCGCCAGCCTTGTACGTCTTTGTCGATGTCGATACGCACGACTTTGTATGGTGCTAAGAAGCCGTCTTCAATGCCCTGCTTTAGCGTGTAGCTGTAAACTGGATCACCAAAGTAATAAATACTTGAAACATCCTTGGTTTCTTTCGGCGTAGCGGTTAAACCTACATGCGTGGCTGAGGAAAAATAAGCCAGAATCTCGCGCCATGCGGAATCTTCCGCTGCACTGCCACGATGGCATTCGTCGATCACAATCAGATCAAAGAAATCCGGTGAGAACTGTTTGTAGATGTTTTGTTCTTCTTCGCTTCCGGTAACAGCCTGATACAAGGACAGGTAAATCTCATAGCTCTTGTCGATCTGGCGTTTGCTGATCTTAGTCATCGCCGCGCCAAATGGTTTGAAATCGTTATTCTTTGTTTGATCTACCAGAATATTACGGTCGGCCAGAAACAGAATGCGTTTCTTGGTGCCAGACTTCCACAGCCGCCAGATGATCTGGAATGCGGTGTAGGTCTTACCTGTGCCGGTGGCCATGACCAGCAGAATACGCTTCTGACCTTTCGCCACTGCTTCCACCGTATTGTTGATGGCAATGGATTGGTAATAGCGAGGGGAACGATCTGTACCATCGTCGTAGTACGACATTTCTACCGTGTGAAGAGCATCAGCTGTTTCTAACCCCTTCCACTGGCAATAGCGTTGCCAGAGTTCTGCGGGTGAAGGGAAATCGGCTAATGCCAACTCCTGCTCAGTCTTATCGGCTAGCCCGGTACGATCATGCATCAGGAATGCATCGCCATTAGAGCTAAAAACAAACGGCACACCGAGAGTTTCGGCATAATTCAGCGCCTGTTGCATTCCAGAACCCACGCTGTAGCCGTTTTCCTTGGCTTCTATAACAGCCAACGGGATATTCGACTTGTAGTACAGAATGTAATCGGCGCGCTTCTGTTCACCACGGGTATGCAGCTTGCCACGCACGATGATGCGCCCTTTGGTAAAACTGACTTCCTCACGGATCTGGCTGTGCAGATCCCATCCAGCACTGATGATGGCTGGTGTGATGTACTTGGTACAGATGTCGCGTTCGGAGAGGCTTTTCTTGTCAGCCATGAGGCAGGACTATCCTTGTATATATCCGTTCGATCGGCTTTTTATATATAGGTTGGAAGTTATATCAGATTTGATGCTAAACGGATAGGGTATATAGCCATTTTGGACCAATTTTGATTTTAGAAAGGGATGGCCATGACTACCAATGAGTAACATTGCAATAAGGTTTCAACTGTTGCTATATATCAGTAGACCATACACACTTAAAATAATTAGGCCCCCAGGAGAAGAAGTGAAAACTCGAGACTTACTTATCAAGTTAGGGTTCCAAGAAGATTGGAATGTAATGACTGATGAATTACCTGGCTACTATTTCGACTTTGGGAATGCAAAGCTATATGCTGCTCAAGTAATGACTAAGTACCTACAACCCTGCATTTTATTGACAGGCGTATTGTCTGATAATAGAAGCATTGGTATGGTCCAAAGTGAGTTGCATACGTATGTAAATTCTTATGAAGAGGGTATGGCACTTTTAGCTTATTCAGTTGGTGAGGATTTTGTACCAATGAAACCAACAGAATGGCTGGACCTAGGGCGAAAGTTTGAAGATCACTTACCATGGGTGCAAAGCAGGAAGGAACATGATGCGCGGCCGCAGTGCGTTGTAGATCGTGATTGGTTGCGTGTCGCATTGAAAAAACTGAGTACTTTGATTAAAAATGCGAATGACTGCGAGCAAGCTAGCTTTGAATTTGATGGCGAAATATTTTGCATCAAATTTCTTGATACGCGACTCGCCTTTCCTGGGACTGGGAAAGCTTGGGATAGCAACTATTACGTGGACAAAAAAAATCTCATCGGGCTTCCCAAAAGGTTGTCGACAGAGTCTGTATTTATAGACATATCGAACGGATATTTGGGAATTGATGGCCGTGGAATGTCTTTGGCGTGCATATGTGAAGAATCCTAATCCAGGATTTCTAATTTAATCATGAAAAAAATTACTAACGTTCTACGCATTTAAATGAAATGCTATCAACGTCTATTTTCTTTAATTCACCACCCTGTTTTTCATAAAATTGGTGAGCAACGGCGGCATTTGCAGCAAAGTTAAATAAACCAAAGCTCTTCACTTTTGTTTTTATCCAACACTTACCATTCCGGTATTCATCAACTTTATTAAATCGATTATTAACAGCAAACAACTTCCCATCTTTTCCTTCTACCGCATCAACATTATGTGTTTCACAAAGTTCTATTCCTATACCTCTGCAAACTGGCCCAGTAATTTGCCCAATAACATAGTAATCAGCAAAAGTGATTGGTGATGATGTCAAAACAATGCAAAGCAAAACGCGTTTCATGACTTTCTCCGAGCATGGTTAGGATTATTAGTTAATAAAATTCATAAATCCTACACTAGACATTCTACTTTAGTTATCATATATTAATCGATATCGATTAATAATTACTAGAAAAATATGATTAGTTGTCGTCTTTCCACTATTTTAGGTGCTAAGCGCCTCAAAGTTTCTGATGTTTGTCGTGGGACAGGTGTCGCTCGCGCTACGCTGGACCGTTATTACAATGACAAAGTAAACAGCTTTGACCGTGAAGTACTATCCAAGCTATGCGACTTTCTTCAAGTGAAGCCGGGAGATCTACTTGTGGTAGTGGATCAAGGAGATCTTTTTGGTGTTCAGAGTCATACAGACAAGGAAGCATCATGACCGAGCGGGAAATAAAACTGTTGCTGGATGCGCACGCCATTAAACAGATACAAGTGCATTATGCGGTGATGTCGCAAGGTTACATGATTGTGGCGGATGGCAAGCCGCTGGAAACGGGTAAAA
The DNA here is from genome assembly GCF_004346685.1 of Sulfurirhabdus autotrophica. Classification (NCBI taxonomy): domain Bacteria; kingdom Pseudomonadati; phylum Pseudomonadota; class Betaproteobacteria; order Nitrosomonadales; family Sulfuricellaceae; genus Sulfurirhabdus; species Sulfurirhabdus autotrophica. The sequence continues at coordinate 19,999 of NZ_SMCO01000024.1, read as the reverse complement.
AAGAAACGCGGGAATTTAAAACCCTGGATGCGACAGCCAAACTTTTGTTCAAGCTGGGTGTCGCAAATTTCTCCGTCAGACTGCGAACGACAGCCTAAGCAATATCCGCTAAAGCCCAGCCAGAAAAAAATTAATCATACCCCGCATCACAAATTATCGTGACTTCCTATACCGGAAAAATTGCTCTTGGAAATTCGGACTATGTTGATATGCGTGAAATTAACCTAGCAATAAAAGCAATAAGGGATTGGCTACGGCAATTACTGGTTCGCATGCGCATGCCCGTATCACAGAACAAGGCTTTGCGACTCGCTTCACAAATAATTACGAACAAAGTTAGGAATGTCCCGTTAATCTGCTATGGCACGCAACCGAGCAACTGTCGCATTTATAACAGACCATCCGAACCCTGCTGGTATATTTATGCCCCCTGGAACGATCATCATGATGTGCTTGCGGTGCGAAGTAGCCGTGTGATACTGGTCGGAAAGAAAACAGGCGCCATCCTTTACGATGGCTCTGCCGGAAACGAGGGGTAGCACCTCACTGCCTGGCAAAATTCAAACATTGGAACAATACGAGCTTTTACCACTCAAGCCATTGCCCATAATTAAGGAAACTTTCATGCCACAACTACCCAGTGGTCGTCATGTTGCCATTGATCCTTACCCGCTTTTGGAATTACTCGATGATTCCGACAATGCCGCGAATATCCACAAAATTCTGCCTATAGACAGTATTTCCAAGATGATGGACTGGTTACTAGTGGCTTACTTCATTACACCAGAAGACGCGCATGGTAAAGGTATTGATCCTAAAATGGGAGAAGGTAGTCTTACGCCACCGCCTGGCTTGGTTTATATGCGAACAGGTTTTACCTTGTCACGCTGGGATGAGCTAGCGGTGGACTGGAGCAAGGAAGATCGAACTGCAATGATGGCTTTTCTAAGCGAACCGCGTTATCTGGATTACATGGAACACCGACTGATGAATGTCAAGCAGCGGCAGCAACGCATACTCAGTTCGGATTCTGTAACGACAAAACTGCTTGCCGGTATGTGGATGGCAGGTATACATCCCGCCCAAGATGAGAATCATCAGACCATATGGGGAGAGGAAACATTACTCGAATGGGACACCTATGATATGTTGGCTGCGCTCAAAAGAATTGTTGCATACATGGTGACGCATCCTGAAATTTATCAGGAGCATGGTAATGTCTTCGATCGCGCCTCCGGTATGTGGCAGATGTTTTCTGGCCATCATCCTTTCCTGCGCCAACTGTTTACCCCCGATATTTCTGTCCGGGATGTAGCAAAGGAGTGGCGCGAGGTTGGACATTTGGGTCTGCTTTCTGCAGAAAAACAGGCATGGTTTCATAACCAGATGGTTATCGAATGTACTAATCTGTGTAATCTTGCAGGTGAAACACTTGAAAAAAATTGCCCTCACGCCTTTGCAATATTGACGCTAGTGTCGCTTTCACCAGCTGGGGTAAAGTCAACTTGAGCAACATGATTGTAGATAATAGGTTCGCCCAATGCGCGGATCAGATTGAGCAAGCTGATAGCCTAATCATCACTGCCGGGGCAGGCATGGGAGTTGATTCCGGTTTACCTGATTTTCGGGGGGCAGAAGGGTTCTGGCAAGCATACCCTGCTCTGGGAAAAGCAGGGATTCAATTTCATGAGATTGCTAATCCATCAGCCTTTCGCAGCAATCCACAGTTAGCTTGGGGTTTCTATGGTCACCGCTTGAACCTTTACCGAGATACCGTTCCCCATGAAGGGTTTTCCATCCTGCTCCGTCTCGGTGAATCCATGCCCAAGGGCATGTTTGTTTTTACCAGTAATGTGGATGCTCAGTTCCAGAAAGCAGGTTTCAGCAACAGACAAATACATGAATGCCATGGTTCAATTCACCACTTGCAATGCCAAGATGGCTGTATGGCGGATATTTGGTCTGCCGAAGATTTTCATCCTCTGATAGACCAAGAAAACTGTCTGCTGACATCTGATTTTCCACGGTGCCCTCATTGCGGAGAAATTGCCCGTCCGAATATCCTGATGTTTAACGATAGGGATTGGCTTAGCTATAGAGCAGACACTCAGGAATCGAATCTCAAAGTATGGCTTAGCAGTATTAATCGCCCTGTCATTATCGAAATAGGCGCAGGTGAAAGCATTCCTACTGTTCGGAGGTTTAGTGAAAACCAAAATGGCTTTATGGTTCGTATCAATCCAAAAGAAACGGAACGCAATAGTGCAACTTATATGGGTTTTAAGATGGATGGGCTTGCAGCTTTACAGGGGATTGAAGCGGTATTACAACCGATCTCCGGACTTCCCGTAGTTTCATAGTCGTTTCTTAGTGCATATTCCCAACGTGATTATCGGCAAGATCGCGCAGGGGTATCAAAGCCTAAACCGTGGTAATAAACGTGGTAACTAAATTAAATGATAATTATAAATGTAGATATAGTGAAGCATACAGGCTCCAATGTGTAGGACACCGCCCCGCCAAAAAATAACGGTCCATTTTATAATGGGCCGTTTTTCATTTGCATCGACTGAATTGTAGTGTGATTAGTTATTGGAAGTGCTGGCAGAAGGCCCTATTAATATTGATAGGAACCCTGACTATAAATAAAAAACCCCACCAATAAGGGGCGGGGTTCATGGACTGAGTTAGTTATGCTTATTTTGCTGCTTTACGTCGTGTAGCTAGCATCGCCAAGCCTAATCCCATCAGTACTAAAGTTGCAGGCTCTGGTACTGCTGAAGGGCGCGCGTTGCCACCAAATGAGTGGTTATCAATAGCAAAACCAAAGAAGCTGTTATTGCCACTTATGACCACTGATTGAATATCGGCTGCATTGCTTTGAAAGCCAAAAAACTGCATGGCAGAGATACCTGAGAAGTTGTTGATGTAGCTAGGGCCAGACAAAAAATTAATTGTAATGTCAAAATTTGGCATTAAGCTATTTGTATCAAATCCAAATGCTGAAATAATTGGGTTGTAAGTGATTGTTAAATCACGATCGCTAGGATTAAAGCCATCAAGAAACCCACCGCTAAATCCACCGCCAGCATCTATGTTGAAATAATTTCCTGAGCCAGTTGGTGTTGTGTAAGTAACGCCGCTCTTGATACTACCAGCAGCCAGGGTGCCAAAAGCAGTTGTGGAACTTAAACTTCCGCCGGGAATTGGGAAGTGAGATGTGTTGGTGAAATTTTCTAAAGTGGTTGAACCAACGGCTGAGTCAAATGTTGTTCTGTCCGAAAATGTGGTAATAACGCCGGCATTTGCCCCTGTTGAAATGGCAAATAAAAAGTACGCTAAAAATTTCTTCATTATATTTTATCCAATTATATTAAAAGTACTGCATGTATCACTAAGCACAAACTGTGCCATATGTGTGATAGTTATATAACTGATTGATAATATATGGTGTTTTGCATGTCAAAAGTTGGGGTTTGTGTAAATTAGTAAAAAAATTCGACAGTATTGGGTTTGAAATTACAGTTTTGATGTTTAAAAATATACAACATTATGTTTTTATTCTAAATATTTAATATTATATATGTAAATATTTTCGACATTTATTATTATTTAGGGTGTTTATTTGGTTAATTTTTTATGATTTTAGCGTTGAAGAGCTGAAGATTTTGTCTTTTTGGAAAGCTTGATTTGAGGGAAGTGAAAATTTCATTTAATAAGGTGTGAAGATGATTTGAGTTGTCATTTCATCATCGGTTTTTCTGAGTATCTGTCAGTTTTTTTAAACTTGTTAAACTAACTGCTTAACCTGAAAGCTGTGGTTTTAGTATATTCAGTCATTAAGCAGTTTGGGCAATATTGTTTCTAAAAACTGTGACGTAACTGATTTCCTGAGAAAACAACAGACCATGAAAATGGGTCGTTTTCAATCGAGCGTATTTTAATTAAAGAAGTTAATCCCGTATTAGTAGCACCGGCGCTGGCGCAATTCGCGCTACGCCCTCAGCGATACTTCCCATTAGCAGGCGATCAAAACCGCTCCGGCCATGCGTACCCATGACAATAAGATCGGCTGACCAACGCTTGGCTTCTTCCGTAATTGTTGTGGCAATTCGTTCGCCTGCAGTATTGAGTTGGGCTGTTTCAGCATCTACTCCGCCTTTTTTGGCGGTTTCAGCGGCTTTGGTGAGTAAGTTCTTGCTTGATTCCTGTAAGGCTTTTCGCAGAGCGGTGATATCCATAAAGCCTTCAACATCACTGTAGAGAACGGCTTCATCCACTACGTGGACAATTCTGAGCTGGGAGTGTTGTTCACTGGCAAGCTTTATCCCTTCTCGCAAAGCGTTATTTGAAGTGGCGCTGCCATCTATAGGAACGAGGATTCGTTTATACAATCTGTATTCTCCGATTATTGAATCAGAACTAGATTTTATTTCTTACCGCATCTGCCCAGTTGTTCGGGGTTTCATATAGTCTGACTTGTTCCAGTCGCAAATTGTTACCATAAGTATCCTGATACGCTTTATCTAGAATACGGAAGGCTTCGGCGGCAAGGTTTTCAGCAGTGGGAATAAAGGGCAGCGCTACCGTTTTATGTTCTGGTAATGTTTTCAAAAATTCGATCACTTGTGTATCACCCGTATAAACTAGAAAAGCATGGTCCCAAACACCTGCAATATAAGTATAGGCAATATTTTTCACATCGGTGAAATCCATTACCATGCCTTGCTCGGAAATGCCTTCTATTTCGATAATAGCACCTGAAAGGGTGATCTCAATGGCATAACGGTGACCATGCATATGCCTGCATTGGCTTTTGTGGTGGGGAATGCGGTGTCCTGCATCAAATTCAAGTCTGCGTGTGATTTGCATGGTCTAAGGTGGAGTGTGAAAATTGCCAATTATATCATTGTTGTTGAATCCGTATTTAGTCAGTTAAAACCGTTACAATTCATATTTAATTCGTTACTCAAGGAATGCTCGTGCCTATCCATACTAATGTGCTGACAACGGTTGACCACAATCGTGATAGCGCAGACATGACCTATGTTTATCCGGTTATTTCCCGGCGGGCGGGGGGTGTCTCGGTTGGGATTAATTTAAATCCAAATAATGCTTGTAATTGGCGCTGTGTGTATTGCCAGGTACCCGATTTAAAGCGAGGTGCCCCCCCCGAAATTGAACTTAAAAAACTGGAAGCAGAACTGCGCGGATTTTTGCTTGAACTGCTGCACGGTGACTTTATGGTGAAGAGGGTGCCCCCGGAAGCCAGGCGTATTAATGATATCGCATTGTCAGGTAATGGTGAGCCAACGAGCGCCAAAGAGTTTGCGGATGTTATTTTGCTCATTGGTAAATTGATGAGAGAGTTTGATCTTATTGGCAAAATAAAGCTGGTGCTGATTACTAATGGTAGCCTGGTAAATCGTGGCTATGTTCAGCAGGGCTTAAAGCATATGGCCGGCTTAAACGGTGAGGTCTGGTTTAAATTGGATAGCGCGACTGCCGAGGGTATGCGCAGAATAAATGGCTCCAGAATAGGATTGCAGCGCGTGCAGGAGAATTTGCGTGTGGCAGCGTCTCTTTGCCCAACGTGGCTACAAACTTGCGTGTTCGGTATGGACGGTCAGGCACCATCAAATGAAGAACAACATGCTTATTTGGAAATGATAAAAAAATTGGTGAGCGAAGAAGCAGGGGTGAAAGGGGTGTTGCTCTATGGGCTAGCTCGCCCTTCAATGCAGAAAGAAGCGAGTAGGTTATCCGCATTGCCCGAAGAATGGCTGTTGAGTTATGCGAATAAAATCCGTGAGGCGGGGCTGGAAGTAAGGGAAAGCCTTTAGCCGTGTTATCTAATTAGATAACACGGCTAAACATCTTTCAAACTCAAGAAAAACTTAGTGTTCTTCTTTTTTCTTGTTGGTGCGAACCGCTTTCTTCAGGCTCTTGTAAAGATCTGGATGGCTACCCTTCAGATAATCGATGATTTCAAAGTCTTCATGCTTGACTTTGGAAAGATCAACCTGCTCCACATGCACCAGACGTAATAGTTCACGTACAGGTTTAGGCATGGAGCGGCCACTCTCATAGCGTGAACCGCCACTTTGGGTTACACCGATCTGGGTCCAGAACTCTTGCTGGTTCATACCAAGTTTGCGTCTGATATCCCGAGGATTTACGATTTTTTCGAATAGTTTCATATTCTCTACACTTTAAATTATCTAAGGAGATTATGGAATTGACATTACATGCCACTCAATTAAGTACTACTGATACCATGATAGCATAAAAATAGAAAAATTCCAGATCATATGCATTATTGACTTTATCCTAAATCATGTGTATGTCAAAAATTCATGAAGGGTGATATTGGTGTTCCTGGTATTTCGCATGTCATTAATTGGTTATCCGGATAGTTAAAATTGGCATTTGCAACGGATTCATTTAAACGTATTTGAAAAAAACCAGGCGGGATAACGGGGTAAGCTAAGGTTTATAAATTGTAAATTCCACTTTTGTACTCGTTTTATTTGCCTACTTGGGTTAAAATTCCCGCCAGGCAGAAACTGCGTTAACATGCGCATTTTTTTGAGAAATTGTAATTTTATTGTTTTTTTTCAAGGTCTTCGATGGCACTGATAGTACAGAAATATGGCGGCACTTCCGTTGGGAATGTTGATCGTATAAAAAACGTTGCACAGCGCGTAGCAAAATTCAAAATGCTCGGACATCAGGTAGTGGTTGTACTCTCTGCAATGAGTGGAGAAACAAACAAACTGATTGAACTGGCCAAGAGCATTCAAAAAATCCCTGACCCTCGTGAAATGGATGTGCTTGTTTCTACGGGTGAACAGGTGACTATTTCATTGTTGTCCATGGCGCTAAAGGATTTAGGGCTAAAGGCAAAAAGCTACACTGGTTCCCAAGTCAGAATTCTCACTGATGACTCGTTCACAAAGGCGCGTATTGTCAGTATTGATGAAGCCCGAATAAGGGCTGACCTTGATAGTGGCCATGTGGTGGTTGTGGCAGGCTTTCAGGGAGTGGATGAACAAGGCAATATCACCACCTTGGGTCGCGGCGGTTCTGATACCACTGGCGTTGCATTGGCCGCTGCACTTAAAGCGGATGAATGTCAGATTTATACCGACGTAGATGGCGTTTATACGACTGACCCCCGCATTGTGCCAGAGGCCAGACGGCTCAAAAGCATTACTTTTGAAGAAATGCTTGAAATGGCTAGCCTGGGTTCTAAAGTGTTGCAGATTCGTTCTGTCGAGTTTGCAGGGAAATACAAGGTCAAACTGCGCGTACTATCCAGCTTCGAAGAAGGTGGGGACGGTACGTTGATTACCTTTGAGGATGATGAAATTATGGAACAAGCGATTATTTCGGGCATTGCTTTTAACCGCGATGAAGCAAAAATTACAGTAACGGGTGTACCAGACAAGCCAGGTATCGCGTATCAGATTCTAGGGCCAGTTGCAGACGCCAATATTGATGTAGATATGATTATCCAGAACGTTGGTGCAGATGGTACAACAGACTTTACGTTCACAGTACACCGCAACGAGTTTACCAAAGCACTAGACATCCTAAAAAGCGCTCAATCTCAGATCGGTGCGCGCGAAGTATCTGGCGATGACAAAATTGCTAAAGTATCTGTCGTTGGTGTCGGCATGCGTTCTCATGTTGGTATTGCCAGGTCTATGTTTAAAGCTTTGGCAGAAGACGGAATTAACATACAAATGATCTCCACCTCTGAAATTAAGATTTCAGTTGTAATCGATGAAAAGTACCTGGAACTGGCCGTTCGTGTGCTACACAAAGCTTTTAATCTGGATCAGGAACCAGCATAAAGCAAGTTTTTTTGACCTTTTAGATAGTTCGCGGTATTCTACCGCCTCTAAACGGAGAGATGGCCGAGTGGTCGAAGGTACTCCCCTGCTAAGGGAGCGTAGGGTTTATAGCCTTACCGAGGGTTCGAATCCCTCTCTCTCCGCCAACCTTATTCAAGTGCTTGTATTTGCTACAAGTGGTAAATAAATCAATGGGTTGTGGCTAATTGTTGTAGCTAGTATTGTAGCTAAAAACGTAGCTAAGGACTCAAAGATAATGTACATAATTCAGCGCAAGCAGATATTCTGGTTTTCCCGTAAACTCAAAGATTTCACAGGGCGGTTCATTCAACTGGTATCAGGGCCTCAGCTAGTCGGTAAAAACGGGTATATTCGTTTTTCACTAGGAACAGGTAATCGGCGCGAAGCAGAGCAACTTGCTCGTCGTTTTGCAGTTGAAGTTGATGATGTATTGAATCGACATGAAAGCCTGAAACAGTCGTCTGGGCAGACCATTTCGTCTGACGATATTAACCTTGCAGCAGCGACCATGCAGACTTACTTACTGGCTGCGGATGAAACAGTATACAAGTCGGCACTGGAAGCCGTGTTATCCGGCGCAGAAGTTGAACGCACTCCAGATCGGGAAGCAAGCTTTATCCACGAACTTCCTCCTCCTGGCGTAATGGGAGACGCAGAACTGCTGCTCCAATTGCGATCACTGATCCCTTTTTTCATGCTGCAAGCGACGGGCAAATTGCCTTCTGGTCCAGTTGACGCCCGCTATATTCCCTTCGTCACGGCATTTCGCCAAATAACAGAAACCCTGGATAAACGGGCCGAAGGTAAATTTATACCGACACCCCCCGCACCCAAGCCAATCACTAGTGGCAACGGCTCATCTTGCACTTGGGATTACTTGTTGGAGTATTACCATAACCACCACAAAGACTTGTCACCCAGCAGTGTATCGCTGTACAACAGAAATATCCGAGACCTTGCGTTCTATGCTAAATGCCCTCCAGCAGAAATCACGCGCTCACAAATTATCGGATGGCGTGATGAACTGGTAAACACAGTGGCTAAAAAAACGGCATTGACGCGGCTAAGTGCAGCGCGCACTGTTTACCATTATGCCCTTAACAACGAATTATTAGGCGAACGTCGCAATCCATTTGTTGACGTATCCGTGGCAGGAGCAAAAACAGCCAAAAGCAGCAGGAGAGAGTTTTCCCTGGAAGCATTGCAAAAAATCTTCCGCAATCCCCCCTCAATCGATGACATCCCTGCGTCCGCTGGAAAGCATGCCGCACTCTGGATACCCTTGCTTGCATTATATACCGGGGCACGCAGGGAAGAACTTACAGGTCTCCTGATTGAGGAAGTAGGGGAAGTGGAGGGGATCCTTTACTTGCATTTCAAAGATAACACGCTGCGCAAGCTTAAAAAAGATACTTGTGAGCGCATGACGCCAATGCATATCGAGATAATTCGTCTTGGATTTAGTGAATACGTCGCAACTGTTAGGGATTCTGGGGCTGATAGACTGTTTCCAGGAGTGGTTAACTCCGATGGCCTGACTGATTGGTTTGTTCCTTTTGTTAAAGATAGGATCGGCGAATATGATTTCAAACAAGACGTGCATAGCTTTCGCCATACCTTGAAAACGGCTGCGCGGAATATTCCATTGCCCACTGAAATTCATGACGCCATCACCGGACACAAAACCCCCGGTGTTGGCAGTAGTTACGGATCGATAGCCGGGGTAAAAACCCTGAAGCGTGAAATAGATAAAGTGGTCTATGCTGATGTTGTTCTGACGCCACCTGCTATGCCTACAGTGGATGATATCAAGGCATTAATGGCAGATGCGGAGCGCCGACGCATAGCCGGTAGAAACCGAAAGCGGATCAATGACAGCAAAAAACAAGCTGAGAAATGAAATTCTGGAAAACTCTTTAAACATGTAGCTTACCCAATAGACGTATTGATGCAACCACACAATATTGAAAGCCTGACTGAAGAAGCTAAAATACAAGGCTACCGCGAAGTGACGGAAGATGAACGCAAATCCCTGCCCGATCTCTTTAGACGAGCCGGCGTGCCGGAATCGGATGTTGTTGCATCTTGCTCTAAAACCAATGGCGGGAATTTAGGGGTATCAGGCAGTTTCGTAACAAAAGCAGTCGCTTGTGAATTTGCTCAATAGCGGACATTCAAATGGAATCATGGAATCTTGTAGGGATTCTTTACACCCCTCGAAATGAAATTAGATTTCCGCACTATCCACCAGCTACGTGCCATATGCGGAAATTCGCGTTGAGAGCTGCGGCAGTCTCAAAGTCGGCCAAAGTGTTCGTTTATTGAAGACCCCCGCAGTTTGCCAAATCTCGCTTTGGGGAACCATGACCAAACAGGCGATCAGCGAGCTAGGGGTTTTTAAAAATTGGCTTGATCTTTACATATTTCATTTAATTGATACATGCATAATTAAAATCATTTAAGATGTAATGCGGGACGCGAGCCCTGAGTGGATTGAGTCTGTTATATTTCCTCAAAAACTGTGACTTATTTCAAGCAAGAAATTACTTTTGGGGCTAGGTGAACAAAAAAACAATTTGTATAAATCGAGAAAAATGTAAATCAGGTTACCCCTTCAAATAACTAAAATGGGTATTTATATGATAAGAAAAACAATTGGTTCAATCCTCGTCGGCACTGCCTCTCTACTCCTATTTTTAAGTCCAGGGTGGTATTTAATGTTCTGCTTTGGAGCTTATATCCTTTTTGCAGTATCTTTTGTCAAGGGTTTGATGATAACCATGGCGGCTGTTATTGGTGGTTTTGTTATTCAATATTTATCTGGACTGCTATTGCTTGCTGGTTCATTTTTTGGCAGAAATCAAGATTAAAAAGTTTGAATAGTTTGGAATACAGCTTCGGTTCATAACAGGAATCCTAAATTTTCTGTGGAAATATATTTGGCAATCATCAACTAATAAAAAACAAGCAAGGATTAAGGTGAAGCAAATTCATAACCCACGCTTTTAGTGTTATTGGATATTTGAATGGAGAGCAACTATCATGTTTAAAAAACTATTTCGGGTATTTACTCGAAAAAAAATGAGCATTGCAGAATGCATAGAAAGTGCTAAAACGATTTCGCAGGCGACGAATAAATTAATAACGCTACAGCTAACGCTGGCAGAAAGAAAGCCTACTACTCTTCTCACGAATGATGTATTACCGTTCTTTCTCGGATATGTATGGGGCTTTTCTGACAGTTTTGCGCAATATTTTGCAGAATCCACAAATAAAAAATATGATCAGTCAGTAAGTACCACAACATCTGCTCAAGTACTTGAGCAGATGTTCGGTGTTGAGAAAGGGGAAAGTTTATTCAACTTGCTATGGACTTTATCAGGGGGGCTCTTTGATATTGGACAGCAGAGAGGGGCTTATGATGTAAGTTTGTTTGTTACAAAAAAGGGGGCGCTATCTTTGACTCAGTTCTTGATAGAGCACAAATCAGAATCATAGCGACTTAAATGTTTACCCATTATCCCGCAGCTTCTGCGCAAAGAGCCATACAAAATAGTTTTTTCTAAAGTTGATTATCATTATTCGATTTTAATCTGAGTATTATTTGGGTTATATGTAGTTTCACCACTTAGGGGAAAAGAGTATCCATGATTGTCGATTTTGATCTCAAAAGAGGAATCAGCGCATTTGAGGTAGACGATTATGTAACGTCATTGAGATGTCTTGAACCTTTGGCAATAAAAGGGAACTCAATAGCTCAACTGTATATGGGCTATATGCACATGTCTGGGTACGGTGATGTCATTTCAGAAAACTCTGTTCAAGCTCAGCACTGGTTTAGTCTCGCGGCACATCAGGGAAATGCGGAGGCTCAGTTCCAATATGCTCTGCGTTTTTTACTCAGTAAACAGAACATTGAAAGCAATCTGGACGCTATTAGTTGGTTAGAAAAGGCTGCGAAACAAGGGCATGAAATTGCTAAAAATAACTTAAAGGTGCGTCATTTCGACTTCCTAGTAAAATTGCCAGATGATGCAAAGTCTTTTCACGTTTTAACACGTCTTGCAAAATATGAGAATTGCTCTGCTCAATTCATACTTGGCGTGGCCTACGACACGGGGTGTTTCGGTGTCCAGCAGGATTTATCAAATGCAGCATTCTGGTACCGAAAAGCAGCCGAGGCAGGTTCAACTGCTGCACAAACAAACTTAGGCATGATGTATGCTCGTGGAATTGGCATATCTCAGGATAGCTTTGAAGCCTGCAAATGGTACCTGAAAGCGGCTGAACAAGGTGAAGCGGTTGCACAGCATAATCTTGGCTTGATGTGCGAGCATGGGCGTGGTGTGCCTAAGAACGATGTACTTGCTGCTGAGTGGTATCTTAAGGCAGCCAATCAAGGTTTTGATTTGGCTCAGCATAACATTGGACTTGCCTACAAATTTGGGCGCGGGGTGGCAAAGGATGGGGGATTGGCATACCAGTGGTTTATGAAGGCGACTGAACATGGAAATGCTGGTGCACAGTTTCAAGTTGGACGTTGCCTTGAATGCGGAACTGGTGTTCGGCAAAATTATGCCGAGGCGGCTAAATGGTACCGACTTGCCTCAGAACAGGATGAGGCAATGGCCTGCCAGAATCTTGGCTACCTCTACGAACATGGTTATGGTGTGCCTAAGGATCATCGGGAGGCTATGGCCTTTTACCGTAAAGGCGCCGAATTGGGCTTGGCCTCATCTCAATGCTGCCTAGCATTTATGTATCAGCAGGGCGAGAATACTCCTAAAGACTTGGGGGAATCTATTAAATGGTATAGAGAGGCTGCTAACAAGGGAGATCAGCGAGCTATTGATGCGCTTGCAAGGTTGAATGTGAGAAGTTAAAAAGAAATCTCGGAATAAAATCTATCAATAAAGCATTTATGCAAGTTGTTAGCTTCGGCTGACTGCTACGAGCTGTTGATCGGACCTATGATAATAAGGCTATGATCGCCTACTTGGGTCGTGAATACGCATTCGCCTTTCCCCAAAACGGCCATTGGCTTGGATTCCATGGCGAACTTGCGTCGTGTGCCATGAAAAGTTATTAGAATCAGTTTGGTTTAAGGTTGGGAAGGTAGCAAACAGCGACCATTCAGAGTGGGATTTGTAGAGGAAAATTTCTACAGCTTCAACGACCAAGCGCAGATGTCGGTTGGAGCGTTTTGTTAGGGGTAGTTGTTCACTGTTCCTTTATAGGCCACCATTTATTAGGGTACTGAAGACGTGCTGAAAGTCTTCCAGCATTCGCCTATTGAACTCGTTGTTTGACTCCAAAAGTAATTCTCTTACATGAATATCGATCTCTGAAAATCCAATTTTAATCCCCAGTTTATTTACAATATGGGAGCAACAATATGCATAAAACACCAAACGGACCCAGAGTATTGGCTTTCCCATAATTGTAAAATCTTGAATCAAGTCCACAAGCGGACCAAGCACTTCCTTTCCATGCACCGATAAAAGAAATTGTTCAAATTCTTTGAAGTGCATGGGACGATTTAATGTGCCGTCCACAACAATAAGAGAACTAACGATCTTTGAGATTGAATGATGAAACAAATGCTGCGTTTGGTGATTCCAGTCCTCATCCGGGTTGTTTAGTATTGGTTTGTCGCCTTTTAATGCTTCATACCCGAGCTTTTTAAATACAAGTAGATCTACTGCTTCTTTGTCAACGGAAAAATCCGTTACAGCTATCTGCTTTTCTATCAACTCCGATATGACTAATGGTTGTAATATTCTGTATAACGTACTTTGCCCGTAATAGTTTGTGGGGCTTAGAGAGTAAGAAATTCCTTCTAATCCAAACGCTCGTATATGGAGCGCCAAATCACGGCATGCAATGAGTAGCTGAAACTTAAGTGGACCTATTGCTGAATAGAGTCTGGTTTTTGCGGCTAACTGGTACTGTCTATTTGCATTCGTATCTGCCAGTTCATTTTCTATTTCTTTCCTTATATTGCCTTTTGTTTTTTCAAGTTCAGTATTTAGTCGATGGTCTACCCACCTTTTTCCGAGCCACCAAGCCCCTACTGCCGTCACCCCAACTGACGACAATATAGAAGAAATCAACGTTGTTAAGTTTAGGTCTGGCATATGAATATTCCTTAAACCCTAACGCCCCGCATAACTGGAAATTTGCCTAGCGTAGCAAATTATTCGATTAAATGCGTTTGTTAGCCGTTTATTGAGAAAGCATGAGCACTTGCGTACCTTTTTCCGTTAAAGCTAGTTGATAATTTCCATTTACACTGGCAAGAACACCGCAGAAAAAACCTTTTTCTCCATGAAAAATGCCAACGCCTTTTCCAGGATTGTAAAATAGCCTCTTACCTTTGGTTGAGAAAAAATTTATCACACCGTTATCTACCCTTACATAATAACCGACTCGATATGACTTTCCGTTTTCCTCAAGAATAAGTCGTTTATCTCCACTTGCACCATTGTTATGGTTTGATGAGCTATTATCATAGTTACTTTCTGAGTTGTTGTAATTACTCGGCGAATTATCATAATTACTAACCGAATTATCGTAATTACTTGACGAGTTAACATAGTTACTGGGTGATAAGTCGTAAGACAAGCTCGATTCTTTGACAAATGAAACTAAAAGGTCTGCCTGCGCAATCGACGCGAAAGTTAAAAATATTAGGAATGTAAAAGCGCGCATATATTCTCCTCAGACGGCTAATAAAGCGGGCTTATTATCGATAACAACATGATTAACAAGGTACTCTATAAATAATCTGTCCGCATATTATGCAATGGTACAGACAGGTAGGCTGTATGTCTGTTTTATGATGTTGAACTGAAGCTGAATGACAAGGTAATGAATGACCGAAAGGATCGGGAGTACGCATTCGACTTTCCAAAAAGCAGCCATTTGCAAGTGGCGGAAGCTTGTTAGAATCGGTGGCCGACCTTACTGTAGAACAACTGGCGGGTTTGAAGTTCAATACGCATTTAGCAAAGATGCAGAAATAAGGGCAAGTTACCTTGGCCAACGTCCCATAAATCTGTCTAAAAGGGCCATTTTGCGTACAGTTTCCTTCCATGCACGCAAACGATCACGCTCAGCTTTAATATCAGCTAATTCCCGTTTTAACAGCCCCAGGTCAGTCATTGCAATTACTGACTTTGCTTTCTCTTTTTCAAGATCGGCAGTAATTAATTGAATCTCAGGCCCGGCAAGCTCAAGAATTGCTGCCTTTGCTGTTTTTCCTGCCTTGGCTGCCGCGGCCAGCTGCTTAATCACTGCTTCGGTTTCTGCGTTGGCCACCACGTTAACCGGTTTTAAGCCTAAAACTGCATTTTTTTCTCGATGCTTCGCAACACGTAAAGCCGCCTTTGTTTTATTAGTTCTAAACCAAGTTTTCACAGGAACCAGACCCCCAGCAATCAGATCTTCGTCGGATAAGGGCTCGCCAGATGGAGGGTAATCCGGTACTTGCTCAATAAATTTAGAAGGCCGGATTGGCACCAACTTGGAAGTGGTATTTTCGTATTTTTCGTCCATATTTATTCCAGAGGTGTTACAAGAACGTTACTTGTAATATAGAAACATAGATTTTTAATTGCATTCTTTCGCCGGCAGGGTTTAAAAGCACGGTATGCCTGCGAACTAGAGGGGTGGATTTTCAAAACCAGTCCAACTCTCATTAGTCCAGACTCGGTGAAACTCAATCTGGTTTGTCCAAAATTCTGATTGGTAACTCGGCCCCAACAAACTCATTAATTGCCTCTCTAACCGCTGAGGAAAGCTCGCTATGTGCTTTTCAGTCATGATGAACCGGACTCTATCCAGCCATAAATCGTCAGCTGGTGGATTTAAAGGGATTCTGTTTCCTGAAATGGGGAAAGCAGTATTGATCAACCAATTAGCCAGTTTCTTTAGATCCCTGCCGCCGCGAACCGACGCCTCCACTTCAACCCAAGTCACCAATCGATTTGAATCAACTGCTAATAAATCAGGAACTTTACCCCCGACGTTTTTTATCGGGGATCTCATCGGGTTGCGAGCACTTTCCCCGACACTTTGGATATCGCGTTCAGTCCAGATGTTATAACCCTCTTGCAGTAGTTTGATTCCCGCCCAATTCGCAGCATCCCGATGTTTGCTGATTTCTCTCACGAGGTCTTTTCCAGAACTCGCGTTCAGCCCGGTTAGAGAAGACAGCAAACAAGCCCCTGGCTCACTCAGCGTATGGTGATCTGGCGCGTTGAATCCGCCTGACTTTCTGATAATCAAGTTGGCTCCTTCCATGCGCTGAAGTGTTCGCCTGGCGAGCCGATCTTTTTGGGAGGCATGGGAATAGACCAGGGCTGCGATTTGTTGCGCGGTAAGATATCCAAAAACGTGGAGATACCGCAATATTTCGATCTCACGATCCCGAGCTATCTCTTTGCTTGGAGCTTTTTTTTCTGGTTGCATAATCGTCGCTATATTGAGTTGATGATGTCTAATATAGCGACCAGCTATCCATAGTGTGCCGGCTGGCGTACCGCACGCAAACGGTACACCTAAAAATGAGCAAAACCTGCTCATTTCCTAAACCGTCCGGGATAGTCCCGGACATAGGCGACCACCCCCCGAAAGGCACGCGGCTAGGGCCGCTTCGGGGGGCTCTATGGACTGGACGTCCATAGTCACCTAAAACCCAGCGATCACCCCTTTCACCCCGCTAGCGCGGGGCTCACCCCTCCGGGGAATGATCGGGGCTTTGCCCCCAAACCACTACCAGCCGCTAGGGCGGCTTAACTCACTGTCGTTCGTTTACGTAGTTCGGCTCCCCCAGCGGCACTGGTCTAGGGACCAGTACTGATTGGCTGGACGCCAATCACCGCATAGCGGCTTAAAGTCAAAAGCCAGGTCAAAACCAATCCGTTTGTTCCTATATCCATTGAAAACTGGAATAGTGCTTTTTTCTGGGAAAATATTTGTTTTTTGCGGTTGGGATTGTCTGGCCAGCGTCCATGTGAAAACGGTGGTGATATCTATTTGTGCAGTAAACATTTACTCAATAAAGGACGGCCTTTGTGTATTTCACTAAAGCCAGCCACCAGTTCCAATCCAAGATCACCCCTAGTCATTTAGCTAAAAATTATGTAAGGAATTTTTTTATCATTTGTCTTTATTTTAGCCTTTGTTTATGCAATAATTCCGTCTCTGATCAGTAGCGCGTTACATGGTTTGAAATGTAGCTATTGATTGTAACTAGGTGCTACATCTGGTTATTTGCAACACATTGATTTATAGCGATTAGTTTGGGATGATTGCGAATCCCTCTCTCTCCGCCATAATTTGCATGGTGGTTATTTTATGTGTATAATGCCTCCTGCAATATGCGCCCGTAGCTCAGCTGGATAGAGTACTTGGCTACGAACCAAGGGGTCGGGCGTTCGAATCGCTCCGGGCGCACCAAAAAATAAAAGGGTTAGATCTTAAGATCTAACCCTTTTTTCATTTCTAGCCATCTACTTTAATCGCTTGAGTGATGTAGAGTGCATTTAATCCCAATATGCTAAATGTTCTGTAACCTAACTTTCATGTTTTCTTCATGAAATTCACATCTCACGCAATTAAACTTCTGCTGGATTCATAGAAATCCCAATTTTTACTTATGAAGCTACGAATCTTGGCTTCATTTAGATATGTATATTCAGGAGAATTAAAATGATGAAGCGGAAGTTGCTTGTAAGTGCTGTCTTATCAACTTTATATGCGCCTTTTGGCATGGCAGATATGCCAGTTGTGAGTGTGGAATTCACCGAAACAAAAGCACCGATTACAACTGAACAATTGCAAAAAGCTTACACTGAATCCAGTGCTATTGTGACTTATGCTAATGGTAAAAAATCAATATTCCCATTAAGTTACAATGCGCTTTATAGTTCAGGCGAACAGATTGGTAATTGGAAGGCAGGCACTATAGTCGATAAAAATGGCAATATTCTTCAAACCGCTCAGATAGATGAAGCCGGTACAACCGCGCAAGGTCCGTTCTATGCGCATAGCCCTGATGCTAATTCGCTGATGAAGCAGGGCGACAACATTTTTCTGGTAACCCACCTTGAATATGATACTGAAGCGCCAAACGTCAATCCGAGCAAGCCAATGGTTAGTATGTATGGTGCGTTGCCAATGGTAATGAACCTGGCTTCAATCAAGCAGAATCACCGTAATGGAATGTTGAACGCGTTTGATTTGAAGAACGTGGATATGAGTGGTGTGGATGGATTATGGATTCCTTGTGCTGGTGAATTGACACCGTGGAATACCCATATTGGCGGCGAAGAATATGAACCGGATGCAAGAGCCTTCCAAAGCAAGCCTCTTACTGCGATGAACCTGTTTCTGGATGCGTCTGCACAACTGCCACCTAACGGTGCTAATCCTTACAAATACGGCATGATCACGGAAGTGACAGTGAGCAAGAAAGGTAACTCTGAAGTAGTTAAACATTATGCCATGGGCCGACTGGCTAATGAACTGGCCCATGTGATGCCTGATGGTAGAACCGCTTATAAAGGGGATGATGGCAGAGATGTTGTGCTCACCATGTTTGTTGCTGATAAAGCAAAAGACTTGAGCAAAGGTACAATTTATGCTGCGAAGCTGCAGCAAAACGATGGTAGCAACGGCGGTCAATTCGGTATTCAATGGATTAAGCTCGGTCATGCTTCAGATAGCGAAATCAACGCGATTGTAGCTAGTGGTATCCAGTTTTCTGATATTTTCGATATTGCCAGTAAAACTGAGTATCAGGCAAACCCTGCTGCCTATGCAGACTACAAGGCTGTCTACGCTTACACAGGTACAGGTGGAAAGACTGCTCTGGAGTACTTGAAAGTAAAAGCAGGAATGGATAAAGCCGCCGCTTTTCTTGAGACGCGCCGTTACGCAGCCTACATGGGTGCAACAACGGAGTTCACAAAGATGGAAGGTGAAACCTCAAACAATGCAGATAAGAAATTGTATGTTGCTATGTCATATGTTCAAAATAGCATGCTTGCAGGGCAGAATGCTGATCATCCGGCAGATGACATTCATCTGGACAGCGATCCAAAAGATCTGGCTTGCGGCATTGTTTATGAGTCAAATCTGAAAGGTGGGCAGCAGGATACATCAGGTAATCCTATAAATAGTCAATGGGTAGCAACTGATATGAATGCACTGCTGATGGGAGCGCAGAAGCCTGCTACGCAAACGGCTTATGGAACCTATGACAAATGTGACACAGACAAGATGGCTAACCCTGATAACCTGAAATACTCAGAAGCTATGCGTACTTTGTTTATTGGAGAGGATAGTGGTAACCATCTGAACAACTTCCTGTGGGCATACAATGTAGACACCAAAAAATCTACCCGCATCGCAACCAACCGAGCTGGTGCAGAGTGGACGGGGCTGCAGGCTGTTGATGATATGAATGGTTTTGCCTATATCATGTCCAACATTCAGCACCCGGGTGCCGCTGATGATCTTTCTGGGTACAAGAGCAAAATACCTGAATTTGATGCATTCAGAGCGGGAATTGACCAACGAGGTGTTGTTGGTTATATCGGAGGATTGCCTGCAATCAAGGTGAAAAAAACAGAAGAACATCACGAACACGAAATTGATGGAAATGACGATGACTAACACCTAGCAGTTTACCCGTGGTAAACGGGGATGATGTATTGAAAGCAACCTTAACCGGTTGCTTTTTTTATTGCTGAAACTGTGAATTCAATGGTTTTGGTTAAATATTTGCAAGTGTAAAAAATAGGGTGCGATTGATTTCGCAAATATGGATTATGATTCCTTAGTTTAAGCAATAACATGTACATCGCTGAAACCATATAACGAGTTGATCTGGTAAATAATAATTGGGAGGATGTTGATGAGTGTAAGGGATGCATTTCGCTGGATGACGAAACTTAATGCAAAGAACAGGCTGATATTGTCAGCAGGGATTGCGGTGCTGATTTACTTTGCATTGCCAGTCAGTAGTGTCCGGTTAAATCGCGAATCGAGCCGCCAAGATCCAATCTGGGCGGGGTTTAGAAAGCAAAATATTTTGGTGCCGATTTGAAATC
>NZ_SMCO01000023.1 GCF_004346685.1 Sulfurirhabdus autotrophica | reverse complement strand
TGAACAATCGCCCCAGAAAACGACTTGGATATCAAACGCCCAATCAGGTATTCTTCGAATCAACAGGCCTTGCACTTCAAACTTGAATCCGCGTTTTCATTTAGTGAGAAAATTTTCACTTATTCTGAGAACCTACAACCTTATACATCCAGATTTCGCACACCCAATGCATTGCTTTCAATAAATGCACGTCTAGGTTCTACTTGATCTCCCATCAAAGTGACAAAACTTTCATCTGTTGAGATGGCGTCTTCAATTTGTACACGTAACAATCTCCGAACGGTAGGATCCATTGTTGTTTCCCATAATTGAGAAGGGTTCATTTCGCCTAGCCCTTTATAACGTTGAATATTTAAGCCATTACGAACTTCAGCGAGCAACCAGGTTAATGCCTCGCTAAATTCTGTAATCGGCATAACGCGTTCTCCTCGTTTTACATAGGCGCCGGCACCCAGTAAACCTTGCAGCACTTCGGCAGTTTTTTTAATTTGTGCATAATCACCACTTTCAAGAAAAGCGCCATCAATATGACTAATCTGAAGATTGCCATGGTGCATTTTTTCAACCAGCAGATGATAACTTTCTTCTTCTTCTTCATATTTCGAACGAATGCGAATGCCTTTACCTGCTACCAGTTTTTCCAATTCTTCAGCGCTTAGCGCAGCTTGTTCGGCAGAAGAAAGGTTCAAATTGACGCCTTGAAGCATCGCATGCAGTACTTCCGGATCGACAAAATTGTTCAAGCGGTCTATCACTGCCTCAGCCAATAAATAATCTTTTGCCAGACTTTCAATTGCTTCCCTGCTTAGAGGTGTTGCATCTTGTTGTGTTACAAGTTCAGCATTGCGTAAGGCTTCCTGCAGTAAATACTGTTTCAATTCGTGATCGTCTTTTATATAACGTTCATCTTTACCGTGTTTAACTTTGTATAAAGGGGGCTGTGCGATGTAAATATGACCGCGTTCAACCAATTCTGGCATCTGACGGTAGAAGAACGTTAACAATAAAGTTCGGATATGAGAACCGTCCACGTCAGCGTCAGTCATGATAATAATACGGTGGTAACGCAATTTATCGATATTGTATTCGTCTTTTCCTATCCCGGTTCCAAGCGCAGTAATAAGTGTCACAATTTCCTGAGAAGAAACGAGTTTATCAAAACGCGCTTTTTCTACGTTCAGAATTTTTCCCTTTAACGGTAAAATTGCCTGGAATTTTCTGTCTCTGCCTTGCTTTGCAGAACCACCCGCAGAATCACCCTCTACCAGATAAATTTCTGACATAGCAGGATCTTTTTCCTGGCAGTCTGCTAATTTTCCAGGTAATCCCATGCCGTCCAGCACACCTTTACGGCGTGTCATTTCTCGTGCCTTACGTGCAGCTTCCCGTGCTCGAGCTGCTTCAATTATTTTTCCAATAATAATTTTGGCATCAACCGGATTTTCCAATAAAAACTCTGATAACCCCTGGCCGATTACTTCTTCAGCCAGTGGTCTGATTTCAGCTGAAACCAGTTTATCTTTTGTTTGGGATGAAAATTTAGGATCCGGAATTTTAACTGAAAGGATGGCGGTCAGTCCTTCTCGCATATCATCGCCACCAGTATCAACCTTGGCTTTTTTTGCTAATTCATTTGTTTCAATATACTGATTCAGCGTTCTTGTCATGGAAGCACGTAAAGCGGTTAGATGTGCACCACCATCACGTTGCGGAATATTATTTGTAAAACATAATACAGATTCTTGATAAGAATCATTCCATTGCATTGCTACTTCAACTGACATCCCATCTTTTTCACCCATGGCATGAAAAATATGGGGATGCAAGACAGATTTATTTTTATTCATGTACTCAACAAAGCTTCTAATTCCGCCACTAAAAGCAAAATTTTCTTCTTTATTATTTCTTTGATCTACAAGTTCAATCTTAACGCCATTATTTAAAAAAGAGAGCTCACGTAACCGTTTAGCCAAAATATCATAGTGAAATTCAATAAGACCAAATGTTTCCTTGCTTGGCATAAAATGTATTTCAGAACCACGTCTTTCTGTAGTACCTGTTTCTTTCAGAGGTTCAACAGGTTCACCAAGACGAAACTCCATTTGATGAACTTTTCCATCACGTCTAACAGTCAGCTTTAACCATTCCGATAACGCGTTAACAACTGAAACACCTACACCATGCAATCCACCGGAAATTTTATAAGAATTACTATCAAACTTTCCCCCTGCATGTAGCACCGTCATTATGACTTCAGCTGCAGAACGACCTTCTTCAGGATGAATATCGGTAGGAATACCACGACCATTATCAACGACGCTAATAGAATTATCTGTATGAATGACAATTTTTATTTCATCACAATGGCCTGCTAATGCTTCGTCAATTGCATTGTCTACTACTTCAAAGACCATGTGATGTAAACCGGTACCATCACTGGTATCGCCAATATACATACCAGGACGTTTACGAACTGCTTCTAAACCTTTTAGTACTTTAATGCTGCTTGAGTCATAAAGTGGTTCATCAGACGATGGTAAATTTTCTTTGTCACTCATTAGTATTCTCTTGGTTTCACGTGAAACAATTTAATCTTAAATGCGCATTGGCATTACGACATATTTGAAATTTGTATTTTCAGGGATAGTAAATAAAGCGCTGCTATTTGCATCGCCAAATCCACACTCAATTTGAGCACAATCCAGATTATTTAATACATCCATCAAATAAGTTACATTAAATCCAATGTCCAATGGATCACCATTGTATTGAACTTCCAATTCTTCTTGAGCTTCTTCTTGCTCATTGTTATTACAGAAAATACTGAGGGTATCTTTGGTTAAAACAATACGTACACCACGGAATTTTTCGTTAGATAGGATAGAAACCCGCTGCAAAGCTTGTAGAAGCTGTAATCTGGGCAAGCTGATTTTCTTTTCTGTAGAAGCAGGAATAACACGATTGTAATCAGGAAATTTACCGTCAACAATCTTCGAAATTAGTACGATATTGGAAAATGTAAATTTAGCCTGATTTTGTCCAAGTTCTATTGAAAGATTTTCATCGGTATCATTCAAAAGTTTACTTAATTCAATAATGGTTTTTCTAGGCAATATCACTTCTTGTTTTTCGTGTGTTTGTTGAAGTGGCATTGAGGCTAAACTTAACCGATGACCATCTGTAGCGACAACAGTTAAACTATTTTCCTCAACAACAAGTAATAAACCATTTAAATAATATCGAATATCTTGTTGAGCCATTGCATATTGTACCAAGCTTAATAATTGCTTAAATGTTTTTTGGCCAATATCAATACTACCTTTGGTGTCTGTTAAGTCTGCCAGTACCGGAAAATCTTCAGAGGGTAATGTTTGTAAACTAAATTTACTTTTACCTGCTTTCACTTGAACACGGCCATCGAGACCTTCTAGTTTTATAGGCATGGTATCAGGCAAAGCTCGACAAATATCCTGTAATTTTTTAGCAGATACAGTGATAGCAAAATCTTCTTGTTCATCTTCACATGGTGTAATAGTCGTGATCTGAATTTCCAGATCAGTTGCCATAAATGAGAGACTATTTTTTGTTCGTTGAATCAGAACATTTGAAAGTATCGGTAAGGTATGTCTTCTCTCAACAATGCCAGTTACTGCTTGAAGTGGTTTGAGGATGAAGTCACGTTCAGTTTGAATTAATAACATATATATACTCTAAGAATAGTAATTAAAGCAGCTTAATTTTTCAGGATAACCTGATATTCAAGTTTACTTACAAATAGTTAACTTAACTTATAAGTTTTGTATGATTCTTTTATAGTCTGTGGATAAAATGTGAGTAAATTTTTGAATTAATTTTTACTTATACTTATCCACATTTTATAAACACCTTTTTAACTGGTTAATACTTGCATTAATACAGAGAAATCTTTGTTTATATCTTGCTCTGTCTGTCTCAATTCTGCAATTTTACGGCACGCATGTAAAACAGTTGTATGATCTCGTCCACCAAAAGCTTCACCAATATCTGGTAAGCTGTGTTGTGTCAGTTCTTTTGCTAAAGCCATCGCAATTTGACGAGGGCGAACAACTGTTCTGGTTCGTTTTTTAGAATACATTTCTGCTACTTTCATTTTGTAGTAATCAGCAACAGTCTTTTGTATATTCTCGATTGATATCAATCTATTTTGAACGGCTAGTAAATCTTTAAGTGCTTCTTTAGCAAGATCTAATGAAATAGCTAATCCATTAAATCGCGAATAAGCTAATACACGTTTCATTGCACCTTCTAATTCTCTAACATTGGATCTAATTTGCTTTGCAATAAAAAAAGCAACATTTTCGTCCAGTTTAATATTCTCAGCAGCAGCCTTTTTTAGAAGAATGGCAACCCGCATTTCTAATTCAGGTGGTTCTATTGCAACCGTTAATCCCCAACCAAAGCGAGAGATAAGCCTGTCTTCAACACCTGCAATTTCTTTTGGATAAGAATCGCAAGTAATAATAATCTGCTTTTTAGCTTCAATTAATGCATTAAAAGCGTAGAAGAATTCTTCCTGTGTGCGATTTTTCCCACCAAAAAACTGGATATCATCAATTAACAGTAAATCCAGTGAGTGATAATGGCGTTTGAATTCATCAAATGCCTTATGTTGATAAGCCCTAACAACGTCAGACACATAGCGCTCAGCATGGATATAGCTGATTTTGGCATTTTTGTTTTGTTCTTTAACATAATTGCCAATAGCTTGAATCAAATGTGTTTTACCTAGACCTACGCCACCATAAACAAACAAGGGATTATAGGCTACACCCACATTTTCTGCTACCTGTAGGGCAGCTGCCCTAGCTAACTGGTTAGCTTTACCAGTGACAAAGGTATCGAATGTAAAGGTAGGATTTAATCTTGAATTATCGGGTTTTGCTTGATTTGTATTGATTAGCTTTGGTGCTGGTACAGATTGTTTTAGCGTGCTTTGATTTGTATCCAAACCGTTATTAAATAAAACAAGTTCAATAGTAACCGGTTTAGAAAAATGCGCTTCTGCAATTTCTTTAAATCGTGATAAAAACTTATCCTTCACCCACTGAGAAACAAATCGATTTGGCGCAAGCAGGCGAATAGTATCCACACCAGCTTCAAATTTAAGCGGCTTGATCCAGGTATTGAATTGTTGAGAAGGCAGTTCTTTCTCAAATTGGCTTAGGCAAATAAGCCAGAAATTTTCCATAAAGTCTTTGATTTGAATTGAATTACGTAATCTAGTAAGTGCACACTGTAACTTCAATCATGTGGCTTATGTTTTGGTCTATTTTACTGGAACTTATCCACAGGGGTAATATTTATTTAAACTTGACATATAGGGTATATAGGGTGTGTAATTGTAAGTTTTATTGCAGAAAAATCTTGCGAGGATGAAATGAAACGTACTTATCAACCCTCAGTTACCCGTCGTAAACGCACGCATGGGTTTCGTGTCAGAATGAAAACACCTGGTGGCCGTGGCGTTATTAGAGCTCGTAGAGCAAAAGGTCGCGCACGTCTAGCCGTGTAGGAAGTTAATAGCTTTGAAAGCTAATTATGGCTTGCCGAGTTGCAAACGATTACATAAAACGGATGAGTTTTCATCCGTTTTTAATTTCAGGTGCTCGGTTGGAAATCATTTTTTTCAAGTATTTGCTAGACCAAATCAACTAGCCTATCCCAGACTGGGACTGATTGTTAGCCGTAAGATTTCCAAAAGGGCTGTGGATCGTAATTATATTAAACGAACTATACGTGAATTTTTTCGTCTGAATCAGCAGCAATTTGGTAGTTTGGATGTAGTGGTGCGGACGAAAAAGCTTTTTGATCGGTCTTCACATACGGAAATACATCAGGAACTTTTAAAACTTCTTGGCGGATTGAAAAAATGTCACGTTTCATCATCTATTTAATAAAAGGCTATCAGATTCTCTTAAGTCCTTTTATAGGAAATAGCTGCAGGTACACCCCGACTTGTTCTGAATACGCTTGCCAGGCGCTGAACAAGTATGGTTTTTTTAAAGGGCTGTTCTTAGGAACAAAGCGTATATCACGTTGCCACCCTTGGCACCATGGCGGTTATGACCCACTCCCTTGATTAAATAAATAAAAATTATGGATACTCAAAGACTTATCCTGTTCATTGCATTTTCATTTTCTATTCTATTGTTATGGGATGGATGGCAAAAAGAACACCAGCCAAAACCGCAACCTGAAGTAGTTACGAGTCAGGTTAAACCGGCTTCGGATCAACTACCGTCAACAAAACAGAATTTATCTGCTTTACCGGCTACCCAACAGGTTGTCAGTGCAGGCTCATTAACTTCCGGGCAGCGTATAAATGTGCATACTAATCTGGTAAATGCACAGATAGATACAATGGGAGGTGATTTAAGAAGGCTTGATTTTACCAAACATAGTGAGACACACGACAAATCCAAAAATTTCGTATTATTTGATGATAAGCCTACTGATCTTTATGTAGCGCAATCAGGATTACTCAATGCGGGCTTACCTTCCCATAAATCCTTGTTCAAATCAGAAGCAACCGATTATAAAATGTTGCCTGGCAAAGACAAATTGGATGTCCGTTTGACGTGGGAAGATAATGGCGTAACAGTTACAAAGATATATACATTTCACAATGATAGTTATCTAATTGATGTCTCGTATGAAATCAATAACACGAGTGCAACAGCGATCAAACCGGATGCCTATTTTCAGATGCTGCGTAATGGCAGACCACCAGCAGATGATCCCAAATTTATTCAGACATACACAGGCGCCGCAATTTATACGGAAGCTGGCAAGTTTCATAAAATCAGTTTTTCTGACATTACGAAAAGTAAAGAGGAATTGCCAGGTAAAAAACAGGATGGCTGGATTGCCATGCTACAGCATTACTTTTTGAGTGCCTGGTTGCCCGCTGGCAATGTTCAACGTGAGTTTTATACGAAGGAAGTAGGCCCAGACTTATTTTCAGCCGGCGTTATTTTGCCAGTCGGAGAAATTGAGCCTGGGCAAACAAAATCTGTAAAAGTTGAACTGTATGCGGGTCCCCAAGAACAAGATAATCTGAAAAAAATTGCGCCAGGACTGAATTTGAGCGTTGATTACGGTATGCTGACGATAATCGCAGCACCCCTATTTTGGGTATTGTCTTCAATTTACAAGCTTGTGAATAATTGGGGCGTAGCCATTATTTTATTAACAGTTTTGATAAAACTCGCGTTTTATCCACTGTCAGCTAAGAGTTATCGCTCGATGGCCCAAATGCGGGTACTTGGTCCAAAACTTGCAAAGCTCAAGGAGCAGTTTGGAGATGACAGGCAAAGACTGCATCAGGCCATGATGGATTTGTACAAAACAGAAAAAATTAATCCACTTGGAGGCTGTTTACCGGTTGTCGTTCAAATTCCCGTATTTATCTCACTTTACTGGGTTTTGCTTGCAACCGTAGAGATGCGTCAGGCGCCATTTATGTTGTGGATCCACGATTTATCAATACCTGATCCTTATTATATTTTGCCAATAATCATGGGTATTACCATGATTATTCAAACCAGGCTGAACCCCACACCACCTGATCCGATCCAAGCAAAGGTCATGATGTTTATGCCGATCGCGTTTAGTATCTTTTTCTTCTTTTTCCCCGCCGGTCTCGTATTGTACTGGGTTGTGAATAACGTGCTTTCTATTGCACAACAGTGGCAGATTACCCGCGCTATTGAGTCGATGAAAGCGGGGCATGTTAAACGCTGACACCATAGCGGCTGTTGCAACAGCACCCGGACGTGGCGGTATTGGCGTCGTTCGGGTGTCTGGTAAATCGGTTTCCTCCATAGCACTTCATATTCTGGGAAAAGTACCTGAACCCAGAAGTGCGACCCTTAGTTTTTTCCTTGATGAGTGTGTCGAACCCCTTGATCAGGGAATCGCGTTGTTTTTCCCTGGCCCAAATTCATTTACAGGCGAAGATGTGCTTGAATTGCAGGGCCATGGCGGCCCAGCTGTTTTGCAACTTGTTTTGAGTCGCTGCTTGAAGCTGGGAGCACGCATAGCTGAGCCGGGTGAATTCACGCAACGAGCTTATCTTAATGACAAAATTGATTTAGCTCAGGCTGAAAGTGTTGTTGATTTAATTGACGCTGCATCAGCAGAAGCCGCACGTTCAGCGATGCGTTCATTAAAGGGGGAGTTTTCTCGGCTAATTTATGAGCTTGTAGAGGCATTTATTAATTTACGTATGCTGGTAGAGGCTACCCTCGACTTCCCGGAAGAAGATATTGATTTTCTGGAAGCTGCGGGCGCTGGTGAAAAGTTGAATTCGATCAAAAATAACATCAGTGATGTACTCAAAACCGCAAGACAGGGAAGCATCCTAAGAGAAGGTTTGCAAGTTGTGTTAATTGGTCAACCCAACGTGGGTAAATCCAGTTTGCTTAATCAACTTGCCGGTGAAGAGGTTGCTATCGTAACTTCGATAGCGGGCACAACCCGCGATGCTATCCGGCAACAGATTAAAATTGAAGGCGTACCTATTCATATCATCGATACGGCCGGTTTAAGAGAAACTCAGGATCAGGTTGAACTTATTGGTATCGAACGAACCTGGCATTCAATTAACCAGGCTAATTTGGCCATTTTAGTGATTGATGCAGCGCAAGGATTGGCTGAGTCTGATCAAAAAATCTTGGATAAACTACCGGCATCTTTGCCGGTTGTAAGAGTTTTTAATAAGATTGATTTGCAGCAACGTGTAGCTTCAGCCGAAAGTGAAGAACAAACCACGGATATATTCCTTTCCGCAAAAACAGGTGAGGGCGTTTCACTTCTGCATGATTTTTTATTACAAACTGCTGGTTGGCAGCCTTCTGGTGAAGGTGTATTTATGGCAAGGGAAAGGCATTTGGTTGCTTTGCATACAGCGATGCAACACGTTGAACATGCGGATAATTGCTGGCATCAATTGGAATTATTGGCTGAGGAACTTCGGTTGGCTCAGGCATCCCTCAATAGTATTACCGGTGAATTTTCTGCTGATGACCTTCTGGGTGAAATTTTTTCCCGATTCTGTATTGGTAAATAACGCGTAATCGCGTCGTTCCTTTTCACAGCACCTTCGCCCACTTAGGCACATACTATGCGCTTCAGTGTTGGCTGTAGCCAGATCACGTATTTGTTTGATCCAATCCATAGTTGCCAGTAAATTCATTTTATTGTTTCACGTGAAACAATAAAATTAGACAAATTTCGATTTTACAAAATCGCCGTATATAATAGGCGCCTTCAATCAGTTTAAAATGACCCAGCAAATGCATTACCCAACTACTTTTGATGTAATTGTTATTGGCGGCGGCCATGCCGGTACCGAAGCTGCTCTTGCCAGTGCGCGCATGGGGCAAAAAACGCTGTTGCTCACACACAACATAGAAACCTTGGGGCAAATGTCCTGCAATCCCTCTATAGGGGGCATTGGCAAAGGACATTTGGTCAAGGAGGTTGATGCTTTAGGTGGTGCGATGGCGATCGCTACAGATGAGGGTGGAATACAATTTCGTATTCTTAATTCCAGCAAAGGCCCGGCTGTCAGGGCAACGCGCGCTCAAGCTGATCGAATTTTGTATAAACAGGCCATACGCCACCGGCTGGAAAATCAGCCGAACCTGTGGTTGTTTCAGCAGGCAGTAGATGATCTGTTGCTTGCTGGGGATCATGTAGTCGGCGTACAGACGCAACTTGGTTTAAAGTTTACTTCCAAAACAGTAGTGCTGACCGCAGGAACTTTTCTCGCGGGGCTGATTCATGTTGGGCAAAGTAATTACCAGGCCGGGCGGGCAGGTGACCCCCCGGCAGTCAGTCTGGCTCACCGTCTGCGTGAATTGCAGTTACCGGTGGGGAGATTGAAAACAGGTACGCCACCGCGGATAGATGGTCGTTCACTCGATTATTCAGTTATGACCGAGCAGCCGGGGGATGATCCGGAGCCCGTGTTTTCTTATATGGGCAAGATTGCGCAACATCCACGCCAGTTGCCCTGCTGGATAACGCATACAAATGTGCGAACCCATGAAATCATACATGGGGGGCTTGACCGCTCGCCTTTGTATACAGGCGTGATTGAAGGTGTGGGGCCGCGCTATTGCCCGTCAATTGAAGATAAAGTTGTGCGGTTTGCAACGAAAGACTCCCACCAGATTTTTGTAGAGCCTGAGGGGCTGACCACCAATGAAATTTATCCTAACGGGATTTCAACCAGCCTGCCATTTGATGTGCAATTAGCGTTGGTCAGGTCAATAGCCGGATTTGAGAATGCGCACATCACGCGGCCTGGTTATGCCATTGAGTATGATTATTTTGATCCCAGAGGATTAAAAAGCTCACTCGAAACCAAGGCAATTCACGGGTTGTTTTTTGCAGGTCAGATTAATGGTACCACTGGTTATGAAGAAGCGGCTGCTCAGGGTGTTTTGGCGGGGATAAATGCCGGACTTTATGCACAGGAAAAATCAACGTGGTGCCCGGCGCGGGATCAGGCCTATCTTGGAGTGCTGGTCGATGATTTGATCACCCGCGGTGTAACCGAACCTTATCGCATGTTTACCAGCAGGGCTGAATATCGGCTGATGTTACGCGAAGACAATGCCGATTTGCGGTTGACAGAAATGGGCAGGGAATTAGGTGTTGTAGATGATGAGCGATGGGCACAGTTTGATAAAAAACGCGAAGCCATTGCCAGAGAACTGGAACGCCTTAAATCCTCTTGGGTTAATCCTAAAATATTGCCAGAAACAGATGCTATCAGAGTGTTAGGTAAGCCAATTGAACACGAATACTCCTTATATGATTTGTTACGTCGTCCGCAGGTGAATTATCCGTTATTGATGACCTTGCCCGGAGCGGGAGAGTCTGTCTCGGATGTTTCTGTTGCAGAGCAGGTGGAAATTCAGACAAAATATCAAGGTTATATTGAAAGGCAGCAAGATGAAATCGAGCGGCATAAACATTATGATTCCATGCTGATTCCTGAAAATATTGAATATAAAGAAGTCAGGGGTCTGTCTATTGAGGTTCAGCAAAAACTGAATCTACACAAACCGGAAACACTCGGTCAAGCGACTCGCATTTCTGGTGTAACACCAGCATCAATTTCTGTTCTGCTGGTTCATCTGAAACGAAATCATCCAAACTTCAGCAAAAAGATAAGCGCATGACACTTGAAGCAAAATTGGCCGAAGGGCTAAGGGAAATGGACATAACATTAAGCTCAGATATCCAGGAAAAATTGCTTAGTTATCTCGGATTATTGCTAAAGTGGAACAAGGTTTATAACCTGACGGCAATCCGTGAACCTGAGAAGATGGTTTCTCATCATTTATTGGATTCTCTGTCCGTAATCCCATACATCAATGGAAAGCGGTTATTGGATGTTGGCAGCGGTGCGGGATTGCCAGGCATTCCCCTAGCGATTGTCATGCCAGAGTTAGAGGTTGTAGTGCTGGATAGCAACCATAAAAAAACAACTTTCGCACAGCAAGCCAGTATTGAATTAGGGCTGGGTAATGTAAGCGTAGTGTGTGAAAGGGTAGAAAACTGGCACTCAACAAAGAAATTCGATATGGTGATTTCGAGAGCATTCTCGGACATGGGCGAATTTTATAAACTTACTCAGCATTTGGTAGATGCGAATGGTGTTTTCCTGGCAATGAAGGGGCTGTATCCTTTTGAGGAGATGGCTCAGTTACCCCCCGAAGCGAAAGTACTGGATACGTTTCCTCTTTCTGTACCGGGTTTAGATGCACAACGACATTTGGTTGTAATTAAGGCAAATTAAATGACTAAAATATTAGCAATAACCAACCAGAAAGGCGGTGTAGGGAAAACGACGACAACCGTTAATTTGGCAGCAAGTCTTGCCGCGGCCAAGCGAAAAGTGCTGCTGATTGATCTGGATCCGCAAGGTAATGCCACAATGGGTTGTGGTATAGATAAGCATGCGCTTAAAAAAACGGTTTACCATTTATTGCTAGAGCAAGCCAGTGTAGCAGAGATCACAGTGACTTCGCCCAGAGGAAAATTTGATTTAATCCCGGCCAATCGGGATTTGGCGGGCGCAGAGGTGGAACTTGTCGATCAACCGCACCGTGAAACCCGTCTTAAAAGTGCGCTGACACAATTTGCACAGTCATATGATTATATCTTGATAGATTGTCCACCAGCACTTAATTTATTAACCATTAATGGGCTTTGTGCGGCTGATGCAGTCATGATTCCAATGCAGTGTGAATACTATGCGTTAGAAGGATTAAGTGATTTGGTGCAGACAATCAAGAAAGTGCGTGCTCACTTAAATCCCGGTTTGGAAATTGAAGGTTTACTGCGCACCATGTTTGATCCAAGAAATATGCTGGCGCAACAAGTTTCCGAACAACTCAAACAGCATTTCGGAGACAAGGTTTATCGTACAGTCATTCCACGTAATATCCGGTTAGCAGAAGCCCCCAGTTATGGCATCCCAGTTTTGTATCACGACAAATCATCCAAAGGGGCGCAGGCGTATCTGGCTCTTGCAGGTGAAATGTTGCGCCATAAAGTGACAGCGTGATTGTATAAAATGGTATACGAAAATAAATAGGTAAAAAATGGCTAAGTTAAAAGGTTTAGGGCGTGGGCTAGATGCTCTGTTGGGTAATAATGAAGACGCAGAAGAAAAGGATGCGTTAAAAACATTAAGTTTGTCACAGCTTCAACCCGGAAAATATCAACCACGAACCCATATGGATCAAGAGTCCCTGGCGCAGCTATCTGAATCAATTAAAGCGCAGGGCATAATGCAGCCCATACTGGTCAGGCGCTTGGCGCAAGGCAATTACGAAATCATTGCGGGTGAGCGGCGTTGGAGGGCGGCCAAGCTGGCTGGTCTAGCGGAAGTAACCGTGCTGGTACGCGAAGTGGCTGATGAAGCCGCGCTGGCCATGTCCTTAATAGAAAACATACAGCGGGAAAATCTGAACCCACTCGAAGAGGCGGCAGGGATCCAACGTCTGATTGACGAGTTTCAAATGACGCATCAGGCCGCGTCCGAAGCGGTAGGCCGGTCGCGAAGTGCAGTCACTAACTTGCTGCGACTACTCAATCTGTCCAGCCCTGCGCAGGAGTTGTTAATGCAAAACAGGATTGACATGGGGCATGGCAGGGCATTGCTGGCATTATCACACGTAAAACAATCAGAAGTCGCACACGAAGTTGCAACAAAGCAGCTATCAGTAAGGGAAACCGAACGATTGGTACAGCGCCTTCAGAACCCGAAAGAAAAGGTCCAGCCAAAACCAGACCGGGATGTGATGAGATTGCAGGAAGACTTATCCGATAAATTGGGCACAAAAGTAGTGTTCAAGTCTGGAAAAAAAGGGGCGGGGAAAATGATTATCGAATACAGTAACTTTGATCAGCTGGATAGTATTATCAACCGCTTCTGAAAATAGCCTGCAATCAAGACAGGAATATCCATCAATTGCCTTCATTAAAATAATTAATTGGATTATTAATTATTTGATATAATATTAAGGCTTAACGTTAAAACACACGTAGTTATTGACACTCGTAAAAATTATATATTATAATTTAATGATTTGCTGTGCTCGGCGTAATGCCATTCATCACTAATTGGCTGGTAAGAGCCCAAATTGTTGTTACGTCAATCCTGTTTATGGTTGGCTATGTAACCTGGAATCGGATGACGGCGATAGCCATTCTGTTCGGATCGTTGGTAGCAATGGCGAATGTAGTGATTCTTGTTTGGCGAATGAATCAGGCCGAAAAAAGAAATCTGCTAGAAGTGCAAAAGAATTTGCACCTGTTTTACCGCTCCAGTTTGGAGCGATTTATTTTTGTAGCCCTGCTACTTGCGTCAGGGATGGGGTCGTTAGGATTGAACCCCATAGCGGTTTTGGTCGGGTTTGCTTTGGGGCAATTAACCTTGATCGTTTCTCAAATAATGCATGGAATAAAGAGTAATTAAAAATGTCGAGCGAAGCACTCACCTCAGCTGAATATATCAAGCATCATTTACAGAATTTAACTTATGGCAAATTGCCTGATGGTTCTTTGGGCATTGCACATACAGCAGAACAAGCTAAAGAAATGGGTTTCTGGGCAATTAATTTGGATACGCTCGGCATGTCGCTGTTGCTTGGTGTTGTGTTTTTATACCTGTTCAATAAAGTTGCGCAACGTGCCGCAGCTGGTGTGCCCTTCGGTTTGCAGAATTTTGTTGAATGGATTGTTGAATTTATTGATACCAGCGTTCGGGGTTCGTTTAGTGGCGGGAAAAATGATCTGGTAGCGCCGCTGGCATTAACCATATTCATCTGGATCTTTCTGATGAACTTGATGGATTTGCTGCCAATCGACTTTATTCCGCTGATTGCACATGAGGCTGGGTTACCATTCTTCAAAGTAGTGCCAAGTACAGACCCAAATGCCACATTTGGTATGTCTATAGCCGTGTTTTTGCTGGTGATTTTTTACAGTGTGAAAATTAAAGGGGCGGGCGGTTTCATAGGTGAGCTGACGCTGCAGCCATTTGGTAAATGGGGTCTGCCGGCAAATATTTTTCTTGAGGGCGTAAATCTGATCGCCAAGCCTGTTTCCCTGGCATTGCGTTTATTTGGCAACATGTATGCTGGCGAAATGATCTTTATTTTGATTGCGTTGCTGCCCTTCTGGGTTCAGTGGTCGCTGTCGTTGCCATGGGCAATTTTCCATATTCTGATTATTACCTTGCAAGCCTTTATCTTTATGACGCTGACTATTGTGTATCTGGATATGGCCCATCAGGAACATCATTAATTTTTAACTTAACTATCGTAACTTAAACAGGAGAAACAAATGGAAACATCGTTACTTTATATCGCTGGCGCGATCATGATGGGTTTGGGTGCTTTGGGCGCTGCTATCGGTATTGGTATTTTGGGTGGTCGTTTTCTGGAAGGTGCTTCACGTCAGCCTGAATTGATCCCTATGCTTCGTACCCAGTTCTTCGTAGTAATGGGTCTGGTTGACGCGGTGCCAATGATTGCTGTTGGTATCTCTATGTACATTCTGTTCGCAGTGGTTGGCAAGTAATTTAACCAATGGAATTTAACTCAGGAAAGGTTCGCGCATGAATATAAATGCAACCCTTCTCGGGCAAGCGATCATGTTTATCATGTTCGTCTGGTTCTGCATGAAGTTTGTATGGCCACCCATTATGCTCGCGCTGGAAACTCGTAAAAAGCAAATAGCAGATGGACTGGCAGCAAGCGAACGCGGTAAGCATGAACTGGAGCTCGCAGCTAGGCATTCAACTCAAGTTATACATGAAGCTAAGCAAAGCGCATCTGAAATTATTGCGCAAGCTGAAAAGCGTTCAGCACAGATCATAGATGAAGCAAAAAACACCGCGAAACAAGAGGGTGACCGTTTGTTAGTGGGTGCTAAAGCCGAGATTGATCAAGAAGTTTTCCGTGCCAAGGAAGTATTAAGGCAGCAAGTGGCCGATTTGGCAATTGCAGGTGCAGAAAAAATTCTGCGTCGGGAAGTTGATGCAAAGGCGCATGCTGAGTTGCTAACCTCCTTAAAGAGCGAATTATAGGCCCGCCATGGCAGAAAACGTCACAATAGCAAGACCTTATGCCGAGGCTGTATATCGCCTGGCAAAACAGGAAAATGCACTAGAAAAGTGGTCCGGCATGCTGCAGTTTGTATCTATGGTGGCTGCCGATAGACAAATGCAAGTACTGATTGGCAATCCGAAAATAACGAGCCAACAACTAGAGGCCCTGTTTACATCCCTTTGTGAAAAACAATTGGATGAGCAGGGGCTGAATCTGGTGAAGTTGCTGGTGCAAAACGACCGCCTGTCATTACTGCAAGAAATAGCGAATGCTTACGAAACGCTTAAGTCAGAACAAGAGGGTGTTGTTGAAGCAAAGATTACCAGTGCCTTTGCAATGGATAATGCTCAGCTCAGCGAATTAGTGAAAGTTCTGGAAGTTCGTTTCGGACGCAAGATTGAAGCAAGCGTTATCGTTGAACCCGAGTTAATCGGTGGTGTAAAAGTAGAAGTAGGAGACGAAGTCTTCGATACCTCGATTCGCGGTAAATTACAAACGATGGCGTACACGCTCAAACGTTAGGAGAAATCATGCAGTTAAACCCATCAGAAATCAGTGAACTGATTAAAAGCAAAATTGAAAACCTTGCCACCGCTGCAGAAGTCCGGACGCAAGGAACCGTAGTTTCTGTAACAGACGGTATTGTGCGTGTACATGGTTTGAGCGATGTTATGCAAGGTGAGATGCTGGAATTTCCAGGCAATACCTTTGGCTTGGCTCTGAATCTGGAGCGCGACTCAGTCGGTTCCGTGGTGCTTGGTGAATATGAGCACATTACGGAAGGCGATACTGTAAAGTGTACAGGCAGGATTTTGGAAGTACCTGTAGGACCAGAGTTGATTGGTCGGGTAGTGAATTCACTTGGCCAGCCTATTGACGGCAAAGGCCCTGTTAATGCGAAGGTGACTTCACCAATCGAGAAAATTGCACCGGGCGTTATTGAGCGCCAGTCAGTGACTCAACCGATGCAGACCGGATTGAAATCGGTTGATGCGATGGTGCCTATTGGCCGCGGTCAGCGTGAGTTGATTATTGGTGATCGCCAAACGGGCAAAACAGCCGTAGCAATTGATACAATTATCAATCAAAAAGGCACTGGCGTAATCTGTATTTATGTTGCGATTGGTCAGAAGGCTTCTTCTATTGCCAACGTAGTGCGGAAACTTGAAGAGCACGGTGCTTTGGGACATACCATCATTGTTGCCGCAAGTGCTTCTGATTCAGCTGCTATGCAATATATTGCACCTTACTCTGGTTGCGCGATGGGCGAGTATTTCCGCGACCGCGGTGAAGACGCCTTGATTGTATATGATGACTTGACCAAGCAAGCATGGGCTTATCGTCAAATTTCTTTATTGCTACGCCGTCCCCCAGGTCGCGAAGCTTATCCAGGTGACGTGTTCTATTTGCATTCACGTTTGTTGGAAAGAGCCGCGCGTGTCAATGCTGATTACGTAGAAAAAGCGACAAAAGGTGATGTTAAGGGTAAAACAGGTTCTCTGACTGCTTTGCCAATTATTGAAACCCAGGCTGGTGACGTTTCTGCTTTCGTTCCAACCAACGTGATTTCGATTACTGACGGCCAGATCTTCCTGGAGACTGACTTGTTTAACTCCGGTATTCGTCCCGCTATTAACGCCGGTTTATCAGTATCCCGAGTAGGTGGCGCTGCACAAACCAAAGTTATTAAAAAGCTTGGTGGTGGTATTCGTCTGGCTTTGGCCCAGTATCGTGAATTGGCAGCATTTGCTCAGTTTGCTTCTGACCTTGACGAGGCAACACGCAAGCAGCTTGAACGCGGTAAGCTGGTTACAGAATTGATGAAGCAGGCTCAGTACTCGCCGATGAATATCTCTGAAATGGCTGTGACGTTATTTGCTGTGAGCAAAGGCTATATGGATGATGTCAATGTGACCAAGGTTCTGGCATTTGAATCTGCACTTCAATCGTTCATGAAGGGCAAACATAGCGCGCTGATGGATAAAATTGAGTCCAGTAATGAACTTGATGGAGATTCCGAGAAGGTTCTTGGTGCAGCTATTGAAGAGTTCAAAGCGACTGCAGTTTATTAATTAAAGACGCTGAAGAGGGGGGATTGGTGTAATGCTGATCTTCCCCCCTTATTGAGGGAACAATACGATGGCTGGCGGTAAGGAAATTCGGACGAAAATAAAAAGCGTCCAAAATACCCAAAAAATTACACGCGCAATGGAAATGGTTGCTGCATCTAAAATGCGTAAAGCGCAAGAACGGATGCGTGCGGCTAGACCCTATGCAGAAAAGATTCGCAATGTTGCTGCCCATATGAGCCAAGGACATCCAGAATATAAACATCCATTTCTGGTTGAACGCAAACTGCTTAAACGTGCGGGTGTGATTGTTATCACCTCTGACAAAGGATTATGCGGCGGACTAAACACGAACGTACTTCGCAATGTACTTTCCAAAATGAAAGATTGGGATAGTAATAATGTAGAAGTGGATGTTTGCGCGATTGGTAACAAAGGCGTTGGTTTTATGCAGCGACTTGGAGCCTCAGTATCATCTCAATTGACTGGACTGGGCGATACACCTCATATGGAAAAATTGATCGGACCGGTTAAAGTAATGCTCGATGCCTATGTGGAAGGCAAAATTGATTCACTTCACATTTGCTATACGCGTTTTATCAATACCATGAAACAAGAACCGGTTTTTGAGCAAATTCTTCCTTTATCGGGTGAGAAAATGGGCGCGGCGGAAGGACATTGGGATTATATATACGAGCCTGATGCGAAAAGTGTTGTCGATTCAGTTTTGATCCGTTACGTTGAAGCGCTGATATTCCAGGCTGTTTCTGAAAATATGGCCTCAGAACAAAGCGCACGTATGGTAGCAATGAAAGCAGCTTCAGATAATGCTGGAAATGTGATTGATGAGTTGAAGTTGATTTACAACAAGACTCGCCAAGCAGCCATTACCAAAGAGTTGTCTGAGATCGTAGCCGGTGCAGCTGCTGTTTAAGCGCTGATTAGCAGAATTCTAAAATTGTATTAAGGATTAATGATGAGCCAAGGAAAAATCGTACAGATTATTGGGCCGGTGGTAGACGTGCAGTTCCCCCGAGAAGGTATGCCAAAGGTCTATGATGCATTGAAAATGAATGACCAGAATTTGACCCTTGAAGTACAGCAGCAACTGGGTGATGGTGTTATTCGTTCAATCGCTATGGGTACAACAGACGGTTTACGTCGTGGAATGCTGGTAGATGGTACTGGTGCTCCAATATCTGTTCCAGTTGGACCTAAAACACTCGGTCGTATTATGGATGTGCTAGGTAATCCAATCGACGAACAAGGTGAAATTGGTCACGATGAAAGCTGGGCTATCCATCGTAAGGCACCCGCTTTTGATGAGTTATCTGCATCAAATGAATTACTTGAAACCGGTATTAAAGTTATTGATCTGGTTTGTCCGTTTGCAAAGGGTGGTAAAGTTGGATTGTTCGGTGGTGCGGGTGTAGGTAAAACCGTTAACATGATGGAATTGATCCGTAACATCGCAGCTGAGCATAGTGGTTACTCTGTGTTTGCTGGGGTGGGCGAACGTACCCGTGAAGGCAACGATTTCTACCACGAGATGAAAGAAGGCGGCGTTCTTGATAAGGTTGCGCTGGTATACGGACAAATGAATGAGCCACCAGGTAACCGTTTACGCGTTGCTTTGACAGGTTTGACCATGGCTGAGTTTTTCCGTGATGAAGGCCGTGACGTGTTGTTGTTTATTGATAACATTTACCGTTACACCTTGGCAGGAACGGAAGTATCAGCACTGTTAGGTCGTATGCCTTCTGCTGTGGGATATCAGCCAACTCTAGCTGAAGAAATGGGCCGTTTGCAAGAACGTATTACTTCTACCAAGAAGGGTTCGATTACTTCGATTCAAGCAGTTTATGTACCTGCGGATGACTTGACTGATCCATCTCCTGCAACAACGTTCGCTCACTTGGACGCGACTGTTGTACTTTCACGTCAGGTTGCTGAGTTGGGTATTTACCCGGCGGTTGACCCACTTGATTCTACTTCACGTCAGTTAGATCCTTTAGTAGTAGGTGAAGAGCATTACTCAGTTGCTCGTGCGGTTCAGTCAACACTACAGCGTTATAAAGAATTGCGCGACATTATTGCTATTCTGGGTATGGATGAGTTGGCACCTGAAGATAAGCTTGCTGTTGCACGCGCTCGTAAAATTCAGCGTTTTCTTTCCCAGCCGTTCTTTGTTGCGGAAGTGTTTACCGGTAGCCCGGGCAAGTACGTGTCTCTTAAAGATACCATTGCAGGATTTAAGGGTATAGTGAATGGAGAGTATGACCATCTGCCAGAGCAGGCTTTCTACATGGTTGGTTCTATCGAAGAAGCAGTAGAAAAAGCCAAAACCATTCAATAAGTGAGTAAGGTTCAACTATGGCGATGACAATTCACGTAGATGTAGTAAGTGCTGAAGAATCCATTTTTTCCGGTGTTGCTGAATATGTTTCAGTTCCGGCAGAAATGGGTGAAGTTGGTATTTATCCACGTCATGCTCCAATGCTTTCACGTGTTAAGCCGGGGTCTGTTCGTATCAAGATTCCGGATGAAGCCGAGGAGGTTTTGTTTTATGTTTCTGGTGGTATCGTTGAGGTACAGCCTAATGTCGTTACCATTCTTTCCGATACAGCAATTCGCGGAAAGGATTTGGATGAGTCTAAGGCGCTAGAAGCAAAAAGAACGGCTGAAGAGGCAATGAAGAATCGTTCAGCAGAAATGGATTATGCAAAAGCACAATCAGAGTTGGCAGAAGCAATGGCCCAACTTCGTGCGATAGAGCAAATTCGCAAAAGAGGCCATTAATTTACAGGAAGTACTGGTAAGTTAGTGTGAATCGAAAAAGGCAGCCTTAGGCTGCCTTTTTTGTTTTCTGAAGATGAAATAAATAAGCAAAATATGATACGCTGACATAAAGGGAGATGCCGAGATAAAATAGGTCTCTGCATCAAAATAATAAATAGTTCATATCATCAAAGAAAATTTTAAATGAGTTTACCATTAAACGTTGTCATATTAGGGGCTGGCAAGGGTACCAGAATGTACTCTGAGCAACCGAAAGTGTTACATAAGCTGGCGGGGAAACCGCTTTTGCAACACACACTGGATAGTTCTGGCTTACTTAATCCACATAAAACAATCGTGGTATATGGTTATGGTGGAAATGCCGTACCTGAAGCAATCAATAACCCCGATTATATTTGGGTGCAACAATCAGAACAATTGGGTACTGGACACGCACTGATGCAAACAGTCTCTGCATTGGATTCAGAAGGGATTACGCTTGTGCTTTACGGTGATGTTCCGTTAACACAAGTAAATACGCTGAAAACGTTGGTTGCCATTGCGGGTGAAAACAGGCTTGGGCTGTTGACCATTGAATTAGCTAATGCGGATGGTTATGGCCGAATTGTACGCAATAAGAACGGTGGTGTTTTAAGGATTGTAGAACATAAAGATGCCAATGAGCAGGAACGGTCTATATGTGAAATTAACACCGGGATAATGGCAATTCCGACGAAACACCTTCTAAATTGGTTAAAAAACCTGAGTAACAATAATGCGCAAAAAGAATACTATCTGACGGACATCATAGAGATGGCCGTAAATGATAATGTTGAAGTAGTAACTAGCCATCCAGACCATGAGTGGGAAATACTGGGGATCAATAGCAAGGTGCAACTGGCTCAGGTAGAAAGGCTTTATCAAACGCAAATTGCCCATACGTTGCTAGCGCAAGGCGTAACCCTGATGGATCCGGCGCGTATAGATGTAAGGGGAGATTTAGTATGTGGAAAAGAAGTCCTTATTGATGTTAACTGTATTTTTGAAGGTAAAGTTCAGTTAGGTGACGGAGTGGTGGTGGGCGCTCACTGTGTAATACGTAATTCAACGGTTGCAGCGGGTACACGTTTAGAACCATTCACTATTCTGGACCAATGCGAGACAGGGTTAAATAATAAAATCGGCCCATTTTCGCGTATTCGCCCCGGGACACAGCTTAAGGAAGATGTGCATGTTGGAAACTTTGTCGAGATAAAAAATAGTCAGGTGGATTCAGGAAGTAAAATCAATCATCTAAGTTACGTCGGTGATAGCACTGTAGGAAAAAGAGTCAATGTAGGCGCGGGCACGATTACCTGTAATTATGATGGCGCAAATAAACACAGAACAATTATTGAAGATGATGTGTTTATTGGCTCGGATACTCAATTAGTTGCCCCAGTTACGGTGTCAAAAGGTGCGACCATTGGTGCAGGATCTACAATAACGAGAGATACACCGGAAGGGGAACTCAGCTTGTCGAGATCAAAACAAGTGACAGTAACCGGGTGGAAACGACCAGTTAAAAAGGCGAAACAGTAATGTGTGGAATTGTCGGTGCGGTAGCACAACGAAATGTGGTCCCAATTTTGCTTGAAGGTTTACGACGGCTTGAATATCGGGGATATGACTCAGCCGGATTGTCGGTGGTCAACAATGGGCTGCAACGCGCCCGAAGTACAGGGCGTGTGGTTGAGCTCGAAAGCGAAGTAAAGCGACTGAACACACACGGGCATTTAGGTATTGCGCATACCCGTTGGGCAACACACGGCGCACCGACCGTTAACAATGCGCACCCGCATGTGAGCAGAGAGTCTTTGGCGGTGGTACATAACGGAATCATTGAAAACCATGAAGAACTGAGGAAGCGACTAGAGGGACTAGGTTACGAATTTACATCGGAAACAGATACCGAAGTGATTGTTCACCTAATCCACTTTCATTTCCAGCATAACGATAAGGATTTGCTTTCAGCAACGCAAAAAGCAGTTCTGGAATTGAAGGGGGCCTATGCGATAGGCGTGATCAGTGAAGACACGCCCAATCGAATGATCTGTGCAAGGAAAGGGAGCCCGCTACTTTTGGGTTTGGGTATTGAGGAAAACTTTATTGCATCAGATGCATCAGCATTACTCCCAGTGACACAAAAAATGATTTATCTGGAAGAAGGGGATGTGGCAGATATTGGCCTGATTTCGATTCGTATTTTTAATAGTCATGGTCAGCAGGTAGAACGGCCGGTGCATATCAGCGAGTTGTCTGCTGAAATGGCAGAGTTGGGTAATTATCGCCATTTCATGCAAAAAGAAATTCATGAGCAGCCAAGAGCTCTAGCCGACACCCTGGAAAATGTACTGGCCCAGGATAGCCTGCAGGCGAACATTTTTGGTGTGCAAGCTGAAAGCATACTTTCTGGTATTGAAAGCGTGTACATCATAGCTTGTGGCACAAGTTTTCATGCTGCCATGGTGGCGCGGTACTGGATTGAAAGTATTGCAGGGATTCCATGCAGCGCAGAAGTGGCCAGTGAGTATCGCTACAGGGATAGTGTGCCGAATCCCAAAGCGCTTATCGTGACAATTTCTCAGTCGGGTGAAACAGCGGATACGCTGGCGGCTTTAGAGCATGCAAAAATGCTGGGGCATGCCCATAGTTTAACGATCTGCAACGTGCCAGAAAGTGCATTGATCCGTCAATCAGAATTGAGCTTCTTAACACGCGCCGGTCCTGAAATTGGCGTGGCCTCAACCAAGGCATTTACGACACAACTGGTTGCGTTATTTTTACTAGCAATCACTTTGGGCAAACTGCGTAATAAGGTCAGCCGTGAGCAAGAATTGCTGCATATGCAGGCCTTGAGGGAATTGCCTAATAAAATTCAACAGATTCTGAAACTTGAACCGGAAGTCATAAAGTGGGCGGAATCATTTGCCAATAAGCAGCATGCTTTATTTCTGGGCCGAGGGCAGCATTATCCGATTGCAATGGAAGGCGCTTTGAAACTGAAGGAAATTTCATACATTCATGCAGAGGCTTACCCTGCTGGTGAACTTAAGCACGGTCCGTTGGCTTTAGTGGATAAAGAGATGCCGGTTATCGCGATCGCACCAAATGATACTCTTATTGAAAAACTGAAATCCAATTTGCAAGAAGTGCGGGCCCGGGGTGGAGAGCTTTATGTGTTTGCGGATCAGGATGCTCACATTAGCAGCGAACCAGGTGTGCAGGTTATTCGGTTACCCGGGCTTGGGGGATATTTGAGCCCGATACTGCACACCATTCCGTTGCAATTGCTGTCATATCATGCAGCGTTACAAAAGGGTACGGACGTTGATAAACCGCGAAATCTGGCAAAGTCAGTCACAGTGGAATAATCCATGGCGGTAATTGCAGTATTCAATCAGAAGGGCGGGGTAGGTAAAACGACAACCTGCCTGAATATCTCGGCCTCTTTGGCGATGCTGGGAAGAAATCCACTGGCGATAGATTTAGATCCTCAGGCGCATCTCTCAATTGGTTGCGGCTATAGTGTTGTGGCTTCTTCAGAAAGTATTTCAGCGTTTTACCGGGATGAAAAGGCGTTAGATGCGTTAATTCGTTATTTACCATCAGGCTTGCGATTGATTCCCTCTCACCCAGATTTGTCCAAGGTGGATGCATTGCTGGGTAAAAGCACAAGCGTAGCGGGTAAATTAAAAAAAGGACTGGAAGTTAAGCTAGCCTGG
Source organism: Sulfurirhabdus autotrophica (assembly GCF_004346685.1). Taxonomy (NCBI): domain Bacteria; kingdom Pseudomonadati; phylum Pseudomonadota; class Betaproteobacteria; order Nitrosomonadales; family Sulfuricellaceae; genus Sulfurirhabdus; species Sulfurirhabdus autotrophica. The sequence goes on along the minus strand of NZ_SMCO01000023.1, from coordinate 23,761 downwards.
GAAGATGCTCCCGTACTGATCGATTGTTGCCCGACGCTGGGGGTATTGTCGTTGAATGCGCTATTTGCTGCTGACAGGGTCTTAATTCCTGTTTCAGCCGATTATTTGTCTATGCAGGGTGTCCATAGGCTTGAAGCTGCGCTGAATGTGCTGGAAGGGCCATTAAAGCGTAAAATCGAAAGAAGTGTTGTCGTGACACGATTTGATTCGCGCCGAAAGTTGGCACATGAAGTTTATGATCAGTTAAAAGAGCGTTACGGTCAAAATTTGTGTGATACGCGCATAGCTGAAAATGTGTCGCTGGCCGAAAGCCCAGCCCGTGGACAGGATATTTTCAGCTATGCACCTAATAGTCAGGGTAGCCAGGATTACGGTGCGCTGACTATGGAATTACTGACAAAAGGATTTTTTGAATAAGATCGCAGTCCTAAATCGGGCATATCATTTCTCCCAGACGAGCGGTTAATTTCATATTTTCTCGATAATCAACTGGGCAATCAATAATACTGACAGTGTTGTCGTTGAGTGCTTTCTGTAACGTTGGTAAAAGTTCATCTGCTGAATTTATGCGATACCCTTTAGCTCCGAAGGCTTCAGCGTATTTTACAAAATCCGGATTGTTAAATTTTACGTGTGATTCTCTCCCGAAATAGATGTGCTGTTTCCATTCTATCAAGCCGTAGCTTGAATCGCTCCAAATGAGAATGACGTGGGGAGCATGGGCTCTTAAAGCGGTCTCAATTTCCTGAGAGTTCATCAAAAAACCGGCATCGCCTGTGACTGCAACAACCTTTCGATCGGGAAAACAGAGCTTCGCAGCGACAGCGCCGGGTACGGCAATGCCCATGCTGGCGAAGCCGTTTGAAATGATGCAGGTGTTGGGTTTTTCGCAGGGGAACATGCGGGCCATCCACATTTTATGTGCACCTACGTCGCAGATAACGATGTCTTCAGGATCAAGGGCTTTGCGGAGATCGGCAATGATACGTTGGGGTTTAACCGGAAAGCCATTGTCGTCATCATTCGCATGTAGTTCCTGAAGAATCGCTTTACGCAAATTTTCATAGGAGCGTTCGAAGCGGGGGCTTGCTAGTTTTGACAGGGATTCCAGTGTAATCCTAAAGTCACCGATTACCCCCGTTGCGACAATATAGTGAGAGTCAACTTCTGCCGGCCGGGTATCTATATGGATGATTTTTCTGTCGTTTGTTTTGTGCCACAAGTTAGGTGGATATTCCACTAAATCATAACCAATGCAAATGATCACATCGGCACGTTCAAATCCGCAGGAGATATAATCGTGGGCCTGTAGTCCAACGGTTCCTAATGAAAGCGGGTGGGAGTTGGGAATGGCTCCTTTGGCCATAAAGGTTGTGGCAACAGGAATGTTCAGTTTTTCTGCACAATTTATCAGTGCTTCACAAGCATTGGTCCGTATCAAGCCATTTCCCGCCAGAATCATGGGATATTTTGCATCACTGATTATTTGTGCGGCTTGTTCCAGTTTATATTGAGGGGGATATGACATGCTCGCCGATTGTGCAAGCAAAGGGGTGCCCTCGATATCAATGGCGGCAAGGTTTTCGGGGAACTCGATAAACGATGCGCCCGGCTTTTCACTTTCAGCGACTTTAAACGCTTTACGAATCACTTCTGGAATAATTTCTGGGTTAAGAATTTGAGAGGCGTATTTGGTAATAGGCTGGAAAAGGTTAACCAGATCCAGTACCTGGTGCGACTCCTTGTGCAGTCTATTGGTTGGAGCCTGTCCCGATATGGCTACTAACGGTGCGTGATCCATGTTTGCGTCGGCGACGCCTGTGACAAGATTGGTCGCACCAGGGCCCAGTGTGGATAAACAGACGCCGGCTTTGCCGGTCAATCGACCTTCTACATCCGCCATGAATGCAGCGCCTTGTTCGTGCCGGGTAGTGATAAAGCGGATGGATGAACTGAGCAGTGCGTCCATGATATCCAGGTTTTCTTCCCCTGGAATACCATAAATGAACTTTACTCCCTCATTTTCCAGGCATTTTATAAAAAGTTCGGCAGCTTTCATGGCTTGGTCCTTTTTGGCGGCAGGCGTAAATTAAAGCATTTGTTAGGATTTTCTCGCGCAGTTGCAAGAGGACAGTTCTATGATAGTACCATTCGAGCTGTCTGGAAAAGAAGGTTGTTTATTTCAGGCAAAAAAAAGCCCCGGAAACCCGGGGCAAATATTGAACAGAAACAAGCATCACACTTGCAACTGAATTCTAGCACATTAAAAATAAATAATGGTACATTTTTACTATTGTTTATAGTCTAAACCTCCTGATTCGAGGTTCCTTTACGTTTAACAATACCATGCTCCAATGCGAGTGTTGCTACTTGCACCCGGTTGGCTAGGTTCAGTTTTTCTAAAATACTGCGCAGATGGTTTCGCACCGTGTTTTCTGAAAGGCCAAGTGAGTCGCCGATAGCCCGGTTACTTAAGCCACGTGCTACATAGGTAACAATTTCCAGTTCTCTTTGAGATAGTTTGTCAAAAATACCGTGAAGCAATTCGCCTTTAGCCATTTTTTGCATTACATGGCTAGGGAACATACTGCTACCCTGGTGGACACCGGTAATGACTTGCAGAATTTGCTCAGGTTCGCTGGTTTTAAGCAAATAACCATCAACCCCAGCTTCGATTGCATCGCGAATTTCATAATCCGCATCCGCAATGGTTAGCATGATAATTTTAATATTGTGTTGTTTTAAGAGGGGGACAAGATCCAGCCCATCTTCTTCCCGCAGTGTACGGTCAAGAAGCGCAACATCTGCTTTGCCGCCTTGAGCGATCCATTCTCGTGTGGTTGTGATATCAGGAAACTCACCGATGACTTTTACGGCCGGGCTGTCTACCAATAAATGCATAAGCCCTTTACGGAACATAGGATGGTCGTCGACGAGAATAACTTCAATTGTCATATCATTCCTACCTGATTGTTAAATGTGAAGGTTTCGTGGTTTATGCGGGGCTTTCGCAAAAAGAATATCATATACCCAATTTGGCATATGTTTTAAGAAAAAGCCAGTAATAGCCATTTGCCAAGGTATGGTAATAAAATGTTGTTTGCGATGTATGGCACGAATTATTTTATCTGCTGCTTGTTCTGCAGAGAGGATAAAAGGCATGGGATACGGGTTAATCGCTGTCATGGGGGTTTTAATATAGCCAGGGCAAATTGTCATGACGTGAACACCACTGTTATGCATTTCTACGCGTAAACTTTCCATATACGATATGACTGCTGCCTTTGAAGCGGAGTAGGCGCTGGCTCCGGGGAGCCCCCGAAACCCTGCAACTGATGCAATACCTACTATGGATCCCCGCTTTGCTTCTCTCATTGCTCGTACAAAAGGCTGGAAAGTTTTTACCATGCCATTCACGTTGATATCCAGCAAGCTTTGGAAAACGGCGATATCTTCAGCATGTTCTGTCAAATTCCCGCAACTTGCTCCGGCACAGGCTATCACAATATCCGGTACGCCATATCGCGCCATAAAATCTTGAGAAGCAGTTTGCATGGCACTAAAGTTTCGTACATCCACCGGGTAACAGATGGACTTGGTTTTTATTTCTGAAGCCAGTTGGTTTAGTTTATTATTGTTACGCGAAACCAGGCCTAATATTGCCCCCTGGTTTGCGTAACGTAATGCGATAGCCTTGCCGAGTCCGCTTGAAGCCCCTGTAATAAATACCTTTAGCGGTTCAGGCACTATTTTTTGCCAGCGTGTTCTGTGCGGGCGCGGGCAATTAAGCTGTCTATAACCGGGAATAACCCTTGGTGACCACCGGTCATGGAGGGGGCAGTCATGTATTTTCCATCCACAATGATGGCAGGAACACCACTGATGCCATATTCACGGGTAAGTTGCTTGGCTCGTAATACTTTACTTTGAACTGAAAAAGAACTGTAGGCGTCAGCAAATTTTTTGCGGTCCACGCCATGCTTGCTCATCCAGTCAAACAGCGTGTTTTCATTTTTTAGATCAACTCCATCAACGTGGATGGCATTGAAAACGTCGGCATTAAGTTTGTCTACAACTCCTAGCGCATCCATGGCATAAAATGTTTTAGCTGAAAGTGCCCAGTCATCACGGAAAATTGCAGGCATCCGGCGAAAGGTAACATCACTGGGCAATTTTTTTACCCAGGTGCTCAGGGATGGTTCCAGATCAAAGCAGTGAGGGCAGCCATACCAGAAAATTTCCAGTACTTCGATGTTTTTACCTGTTTCTGTTGCTTGCGGGGGATTGACCAAGGTGTATTCTTTACCCTGGGTAGGGGCGGCTTGTACTAACAGGCCCTGAAGTCCGATAAACAGCGTAATTGAAAAGATAGCCAGTTTTTTGATCAAGTGCATTATATATCTCCTTTTTGGTGTCTCAATAGGGGTATTTTAAGTGCTAATTGCGGGTTGAATTGGCTTGCGTGTCATGTACTTTAATCAGGCTTGACTGCAATCCATTCTGTGTAAGCGTGGCGCGTGCGCGGTTCAATTCTGGCAGGGTCGAATAGGGCCCTACACGAACGCGATGCCATATACCCTTATCCGGGATGGTCGCGGTTTGGATCGATGTTTCTACACCTAACAAGGCTAGTTTGGCTTTGAGGTTATCGGCATCAGCCTCGTTCTGGAAAGAGCCAATTTGCAGGTAATAGCTGTCTTTCTGGTTTTCAGCTGCATTGGGTTGCTGTGCGGCCTGTTTGATTTGCTGTTCTGTGACGGCTTCTTCTTTTCCTGGAAGAATGGTGTAAAAATCAAAACGTGGTTTGTCGGCCGTCTTGGTGTCCTTATTGTCTGCAGGTTTTGCTGCATTACCGGAATCATGCTTTGGTGCTTCTTCAGGAAGCGGTGCGGGGATCGTAGCCGGTTTGTTTTGCTTAACGAAAGGACTGGGCATGCTGTTGATAAAGATGGCAACGGCCAGCGCAATAGCCAAACCGACAAACAGGCCGATTAAAATGCCGGTGACCATGGATTTGCCGCCTTTCTTACTGTTAGTTGAACGGGCAGCGGGTTTTTTATAATCTCGACTCATTAAGTTCTCTTACATTTTTTCTGGGCTGCTGACGCCTAATAGCGTGAGTGCATTAAATAATACTTGTCGAGCTGCCATGATCAGGGCCAACCGGGCAAAGCGGATACGTTCATCTGAAACCAGAAATTGTTCGGCATTGTAATAACTATGGAAATCTCCCGCCAGATCTTTCAGGTAATAGGCAATGATATGGGGCGAGAGTTCCCTGGCAGCTGCTTCCAGCGTTTCCGGGTATTCGCTTATGCGTTGCAGCAAAGCCAGTTCATGGGAGCCGTTGAGTAAACTGGTGTCGGCATCTCCCAGTGCAGAGGTATCGCCGCCCCATTGTTCCAGCACACTACAAATGCGGGCGTGGGCATATTGGATATAGTAAACCGGGTTTTCGTTGCTCTCTGATTTGGCCAAATCCAGATCAAAATCCAGATGCTGGTCACTTTTGCGCTGTACATAAAAGAATCGTGCTGCATCGTTGCCAACTTCATGGCGCAATTCTCGCAGCGTGACGAACTCGCCGCTACGGGTAGACATGGAAACTTTCATGCCTTCCCGGTATAGAACTGCGAATTGAACCAATACGACGGTGAGCTTTTCCTTATCCAGATCCAGTGCTTGCAAGGCACCATTTACGCGGGCGATATAACCGTGGTGGTCAGCGCCCCACACGTCGATGATGCGGTCAAAGCCGCGTTCAAGTTTATTAAGATGGTAGGCAATATCCGAGGCAAAATAGGTATAGATGCCATTTTCGCGCAATACCACACGGTCTTTTTCATCGCCGAATTTGCTGGAACGGAACCATTTAGCACCATCTTGTGTGTAGAGATGGCCATTTTTCTCCAGCAGATTGATTGTTCGTTCAACCATGCCATTGTCAAAAAGAGATTGTTCGGAAAACCAGGAATCAAAGGTAACGCCGAATTCCAGAAGATCATTGCGGCAATCTCCCAGTTGTTCGGTTAATACCAGGTCATGTATGTAACCATAATCCTGGCCAAGTAAACGCTTTGCGTTGGCAATCAGACCATCTAAATGTGCGTCTGGCTCTGACTCCACATTAGGGACGCCTTCCAGGACGGTCCAGGGTTGATGGACATAACGGGAAGCATGTGCATTAAAAATCTGCTGGGCCATGCTACGTACGTATTCCCCCTGGTAAGCGTTTGGCGGGAATGGCACATTGATTCCATCTAACTCCAGATAGCGGAGCCAGGTTGATATGGCCAGAATATCCATCTGGCGACCGGCATCATTAACATAATATTCTCGAGACACAGCATAACCCGCTGCATCGAGTACATTGGATAGACTTGCTCCTAATGCAGCTCCCCGCCCATGCCCCACATGTAATGGACCGGTGGGGTTAGCGGAAACAAACTCCACTTGAACCTTTTTGCCTTGTCCCAGTTTACCTCTGCCAAAATGCGCGCCTTCCTGGAAAACACGTTTAACGATTTGCTGTTTGACTGAAGGATGGAAAAAGAAATTAATAAATCCAGCGCCGGCAATTTCAGTTTTTGCGATGTAAGGTGAAGAGGGTAGCGATTCCATCAACGCTGCTGCTATATCACGCGGATTACGGCGTAATGGTTTGGCCAGTTGCATAGCAAGATTACATGCATAGTCACCATGCTGAGATTGTTTGGGACGCTCCAAATCAATGGTAGCCGGGGATTCAGGCGCCACAATGCTTAACGCATCGGTCAGTAACTGGATAAGATGTTCTTTTAAGTCTGGATATGGGGTCGTGTTCATTTTTACAGCTTATTGAAGTAATGGCATATTATAGTCGCAGTCATGGCTTTGATGCCATCAAAACTCCAGTGGATCCACATCTAGTGACCATCGAACTTTACCTTTGGCCACTTTTGGAATGGCTTCATTCCATAATTTCAGGAAAGATTGCATGGCGCCGCGCGACTGTGATTGAACCAGCAAATGTGCGCGTTCTTTTCCGGCGAGGCGCGCCATTGGCGCAGGAACGGGGTCATAGACAGTGACTGGGTGGGGTAAGTCTGCAGCGAGATGGGCTGCTTGCGCAAGAAAGTTAAGGGCCGTTTCAAGTTGCGGAGCCTCGGCCCTTAACAGTGCCTGAAACATAAAAGGAGGAAACCCTGCCTGTTCCCGTTCTGTTAGTAGCGTATGAGCAAAGGCTGTGTAGTCGTGCTTGCGTAATCCTTCAAACAAGGGGTGGTCGGGAAATTGTGTTTGAATTAACACTTCACCGGGAATGGCGGCGCGGCCTGCGCGGCCCGCAACCTGAATGAGTTGGGCAAAAAGCCGCTCAGAAGCACGAAAATCAGCACTGTATAGTGCACTGTCTACATTGAGCGCGCCGACCAGGGTCAGTTTTGGAAAGTCATGGCCCTTTGCCAACATCTGGGTGCCAACCAAAATATCCACTTCTTCATCTCGGACTTGTTGCAACATTTCCTTCCAGGCATGTTTGCGGCGGGTACTGTCGCGATCGATGCGCAAAACGCGCGCGTCTGGAAATTGCGCTGCTAATGCGGTTTCCACCCTTTGTGTACCTTGTCCGAGCGGCTTTAAATCCGGGTTGCCGCAAGTGGGGCAGGCGAGCGGCGTTTTTTCTTCATGACCACAATGATGGCATCGCAGCTTGCGTTCAGCCAGATGTAATACCAGTGTGCTTGAGCATCGGTTACATGCTGAGTGCCAAGCGCATTCTGGACAATAAATTGCTGGAGAGTAGCCCCTGCGGTTTAAAAAAATCAGGCTTTGTTCTTTTCGTGCCAACCTGTTTCGGATGGCCTGGATCAGCGGGTCGGAGATCCCCTCTTGTAGTTTTTGCCGGCGCGTATCGATACATCTTATTTCAGGTAAAACCGCATTCATTGAAGCGCGCGTGGAAAGCGTTAATAATTGATAGCGACCCGTTTTGGCATTATAAAAGCTTTCCAAAGAAGGAGTGGCTGAGCCTAAAACAATGGGTATGTTGTTTTGTTTCGCTCTGATCACGGCAACGTCTCTGGCAGAATAGCGTAATCCTTCCTGCTGTTTGAAAGAAGAGTCGTGTTCCTCATCGACAATAATTATTTTGAGCGCTGGCAGTGGTGTGAATATAGCCAGGCGGGTGCCCAATATGATTTTTGCCTCGCCTTTTTGTGCTAATAGCCAATTTTGTAATCGTTCTGTTTCGTTCAGTCCGCTGTGCAAACTGACCAGACAAATATCTGAAAAGCGGGCGCGGAATACAGACTCCAATTGTGGTGTCAGATTAATCTCCGGAACCAGAACCAGTGCTTGTCTTCCATGGTGGATGATGTTTTCAATCGCGTGCAGATAAACTTCTGTTTTACCGCTGCCAGTAATTCCATTTAACAAAATGACCTGAAAGGTTTGCAGTGCGGGCTCACTGATTGCCGTGACAGCCAATTGCTGATCCTCATTGAGCAATGGGCGGCTGGATGTAGTTACAGAAGTTTTGGGTGGGGTGAATACGCCGGTGCTCTCTAGTTCGCTTGCCCAGCCGTGCACGACAAATTCGCGCATTGTTTTTAGAGCAGTAGGGGAGAGCGTTGTTACTTCTCCCTGATCGAGCGCATTGTTTTCCTGTAATGTTTGTAAAACCCGCCGTTTGACAATAGCCCTGCTCGGTAGTGATGACAGATTTACTTGCAGTCCTGCTTGCGTGATACAAAATCTGGAATATTTCTTAACCGGGATGGGTAATGTTCGACGCATGCGGGTGGGAAGCGCATTCATAATGACTTCCCCGAATGGGTGGCAATAGTAGTCGCTACAAAACTGTAGCAAGTTGAGACTTTCAGCTGATAGGGGGGGAATATCTCTGTAAATGTGTAAAACGGATTTAAGTCGTTCTATAGCGAAGTTTGTTTCGGTGTTTACTGCAATAACAATACCGACCAACCTTCGGTTTCCGAAAGGGACCAGTACCCGTGTGCCGATATCATCCTGTGTAATCCCATCGCCCAAGTAGTCAAACAGGCGGTTCAAGGGAATATCTAACGCTACCTGTACTACATTCATCACTGGTTTTTTTCGAAGGTTATAGGGATAGGTTTCGGTTCTGTGATGTTAGCAGAATAGTAAAATTCGTGAGGCGCTATACAACAACCCTGTGGATAACTTTGTGGATTGTTCTGTCAAATCTGTTGATCAGAAAGGCATTTTAAATAGTTTAAAGTAATATTAATAAATTATTATTTACTATTCATAGAGTTATCAGTGCTTCAGTCTTCCGGAAAATGTCAATTTTTATACGGCCCGTAAATGTCAGGGTGTGCATAAGGTAATTCTAATTTATCCAACCACATGAATAACCTGATTATTTAGTATGATATTGCTTACTTAACTGGTGAACAGCATCTACCATTGCGACAACGTTTTCAGGCGAAGTAAATTGAGATATGCCATGACCCAGATTAAACACATGGCCATTGCCATGGCCAAAACTTTTTAATACTGCGCCAACTTCATTGCGGATGGTATCCAGTGTGGCAAACAATACGGAAGGATCAAGGTTACCTTGCAGGGCAACTTTATCACCAATACGTTTGCGAGCAGTCCCGATATCAATAGCCCAATCCAGGCCTACTGCATCGCAACCTGTGGCAGCAATACTTTCCAGCCAGTTTCCGCCGCCTTTAGTGAAGACGATATTAGGGATTTTTACACCGTTATGCTCTCGTTTCAGTCCGCTGATTATTTGTTGGATGTAGTGCAAAGAAAACTCATGGTACGCAGCATGGGACAATGCGCCACCCCAAGTGTCAAAAATCATGATGGCCTGGGCGCCGCTCTCTATTTGTGCGTTGAGATACGCGATAACGGTTTTGGCATTAATGTCGAGAATGTGGTGCAAAAGTTCCGGTCTTTGATACAGCATTGCCTTGACCGTAGCAAAATCACTGCTGGAGCTGCCTTCGATCATATAACAGGCCAAGGTAAACGGACTGCCGGAAAAGCCGATAAGGGGGACGGAATTATCCAGCGCTTTACGGATTTGGGATACAGCATCCATGACGTAACGCAGATGGACGTCTGGGTCCGGTACGGTCAAGCCGCGTATTTCCCATTCTTCACGGAGTGGACGTTCAAATTTTGGGCCTTCACCTTGCGAAAAGTATAGCCCCAGTCCCATGGCGTCCGGAATGGTCAGAATGTCCGAAAACAGAATGGCTGCATCCAGTGGAAAGCGTGCCAGAGGCTGTAAAGTGACTTCTGTCGCTAGGTCTGGATTTTTACATAATGAAAGGAAGTCTCCCGCGCGAGCCCGGGTTTGATTATACTCCGGCAAGTAACGGCCAGCCTGACGCATGAGCCAAACTGGTGTGTATTCAGTGGGCTGGCGCAACAAGGCGCGAATGAATGTGTCGTTTTTTAGTGTAGTCATTAAATCCAAACCGTAGATGCGCAGAGGATAGAGTTGAGATTATTCATTGCCCTACGCCTCCACGGTAAATTACCAAACGCCCAAGTATCCCAAAATGCCTTCTGCAGCTTGTCTGCCTTCATAAACAGCTGTTACCACAAGATCAGAGCCGCGTACCATGTCCCCACCAGCAAAAACCTTAGGGTTGCTGGTCTGAAAAGCATGTTTGTTTCCCTTGGCGATTACTCTGCCGCCTGTGTCGATATTGATGTTGTAGTCAGCGAACCAGGGTTGTGGGCTGGGGCGGAACCCAAAAGCAACGATTACGTTGTCCGCAGGAATAATTTCCTCGCTGCCTGGAATGACTTCCGGGGTGCGTCGGCCGCGTGCATCTGGTTCGCCCAGTTGGGTGGTTACCAGTTTGACGCCCTCAACTTTGCCATTGCCGATTATTTCAACTGGCTGGCGGTTCCAGAGGAATTGCACGCCTTCTTCTTTTGCGTTGGCAACTTCACGTTTGGAACCGGGCATATTTTCTTCATCACGGCGGTACGCGCAGGTGACTGTTGCGGCTTCCTGGCGGATGGATGTGCGGTTACAGTCCATAGCCGTATCACCACCACCCAGCACCACTACGCGCTTGCCGGCCATGGAAATAAAAGGCGTGTCTGCTTTGGTCAGATCAAGATTGTTGCGAACGTTTGATATCAGAAACGGAAGCGCTTCCAGTACACCAGGCAGGTCTTCACCTGGAAATCCGCCTTTCATATAGGTATAGGTTCCCATACCCATGAACACCGCATCGTAATCGTTCAGCAATTGTTCCAAAGTGATGTCTTTACCCACTTCAGTATTCAGTTTGAACTGCACGCCCATGCCTTCAAAAATTTCCTGGCGGCGAGTCATGACGGATTTTTCCATCTTGAATTCAGGGATGCCGAAAGTGAGTAACCCGCCGATTTCTTCGTAACGATCAAAAACGGTGGGGGTCACACCGTTACGCACCAGAATATCGGCACAACCTAATCCTGCAGGGCCAGCGCCGATAATGGCTACACGCTTGCCGCTGGGAATAACCTGGCTCATGTCCGGACGCCAGCCGTGTTTGAAGGCTTCTTCCGAAATGTATTTTTCAACCGAACCAATGGTCACTGCGCCAAATCCGGTGTTGAGCGTGCAAGCACCTTCACAGAGTCTGTCCTGAGGGCAAACACGGCCGCATACTTCTGGCAGTGAATTGGTCTTATGGGACATTTCTGCAGCTTCCAGCAGTTTGCCTTCTTCAACCAGTTTTAACCAGTTGGGAATATAGTTATGAACTGGACATTTCCATTCGCAATAGGGGTTTCCGCATTCCAGGCAACGCCCGGATTGTTCGCCCGCCTGGGCAGCATCCATTGGCGCATAAATTTCTTTGAATTCATGCTTGCGAGTTTCAGCCGGGACTTTATTACCATCACGGCGCTCGATATTAATAAATTGAAAAACGTCTGACATTTAAGCTTCCATTCGCTTGGGATAGGGCAACATTAGTCTTTTAGAAGGCTATCCAGTTTTGTTGCCTTCGGTTTTACCAGCCAGAATTTACCAATAACATCACTGAAGTTATCAAGTAATTCCTGACCACGTGCGCTTCCCGTATTGGTCACATAGTGCTCAATATTTTCACGCAGAAAATGACGATATTGTCCCGTGGATTCGTTACTGATTCGGTGCATATCAATGAGCTCGTTGTTGTAACGATTCACAAACTGATCATGCTCATCATAAACGATGGCAAAACCACCGGTCATTCCCGCGCCAAAGTTCAATCCGGTTTCGCCCAGAACAATTATACAGCCGCCAGTCATGTATTCACACCCATGGTCGCCTACGCCTTCTACTACGGAAAGCGCACCCGAGTTGCGAACAGCAAAGCGTTCACCTGCAACACCTGCAGCATACAAAGTGCCACCAGTTGCGCCATACAGACAAGTATTGCCTATAATAACGGCCTCGTGGGATTTGTAACCAGCATTACGCGGTGGATAGATGACGAGTTTCCCGCCTGCCATCCCTTTACCGACGTAATCATTCGCATCACCTTCCAGAACAAGTTGCAGGCCTTTGGCATTCCAGACGCCAAAGCTTTGGCCCGCAGAGCCAGACAGGCGAATGGTCAGACAATTATCGGGAAGACCTTCTGCACCGTGGTGCCGGGCAATCTCTCCGGAGAGTCTGGCACCAATGGAGCGGTTGGTGTTATGTACTGAATAGGTCAGTTCCAGAGGTGTCTTCTGTTTTATCGACTCAATCGCATCCACGACCATTTTTTCTGCCAGCTCGCCTTTATCAAAAGAAGGGTTAGAAGCTTCAACGCAGAAACGTGGTTCGCTATCAGGGATAGTGCCTTGACTCAGCAGTACGCCAAGATTCAGGTTTTGTTGGCGGTGCGTATCCCCGGCCAGCAGTTCAAGCAAATCCATGCGACCAATCAGTTCTTCCATGGAGCGCACGCCTAGCTGGGCCATGAGTTCGCGTGTTTCCTGAGCAATAAAGGTGAAATAATTCATCACCATCTCAGGCAGGCCGATATAGTGCTTGCTGCGTAACTTGGCATCTTGTGTAGCAATACCGGTAGCGCAATTGTTCAGGTGGCAGATACGTAAGTATTTGCATCCCAGCGCAATCATGGGTGCTGTGCCGAAACCAAAACTTTCTGCTCCCAGAATTGCTGCCTTAATCACATCCAGGCCGGTTTTCAAGCCTCCATCTGTTTGAACACGAACGCGGCCGCGCAGGCCGTTGGCACGTAAAACCTGCTGAGCCTCAGTAAGGCCTAATTCCCAAGGCGTACCTGCATATTTGACTGACGTAAGAGGGGAAGCGCCTGTTCCACCATCATAACCAGAAATGGTGATCAGATCGGCATAAGCTTTGGCAACACCTGCAGCAATGGTACCTACACCAGGTTCTGCAACCAGCTTGACTGAAACCAGCGCATGGGGGTTCACCTGTTTTAAGTCATATATCAACTGTGCCAGATCTTCGATGGAATAGATATCGTGATGTGGCGGAGGTGAAATCAGGCTGATTCCGGGTTTGGAGCAACGCAGCGTAGCGATCATTTCAGACACTTTGTGTCCGGGTAATTGACCACCTTCGCCAGGTTTTGCACCTTGGGCGACTTTAATCTGTAGAACTTCTGCATTAACCAGATAATGAGGTGTCACACCAAAACGGCCGGAAGCAACCTGCTTGATTTTGGACATCTTGACGGTGCCGTAGCGTTTCGGATCTTCGCCACCTTCACCTGAATTGGAGCGTCCACCCAAGCGGTTCATTGCTTCTGCCAGAGATTCATGGGCTTCAGGGGAAAGCGCGCCAAGACTCATACCGGCAGAGTCAAAGCGTTTTAGAATCTTTTCGATAGGCTCAACTTCATCCAGTGGAATAGCAACCGCATCTTCTTTCAGGTGCATGAGGTCGCGCAACATGGCTACTGGACGGCTGTTTACCAAATGTGCGTAAGCTTGATATTCCTTGTAATCGCTATTTTGTACCGCTTTTTGAAGCTGGACCACCACATCCGGGTTGTAGGCGTGAAATTCTTCACCAAAAATGAACTTTAACAATCCACCCTGGCCTATGGAACGCATAGGGTTAAATGCAATTTTCGCCAGTTTTTGCTGGTCTTCTTCAAAGTCCACAAAAGAGGCACCGGAAATACGGCTTACTGTACCTGTCAGGCACAGCTCAACGACATTTTCGTGAATACCGACTGCTTCGAATAATTGAGCACCACGATAACTGGCGATAGTGGAGATGCCCATTTTTGACAAAACTTTCAGTAATCCTTTGTTGATACCTTTGCGATAGTTGCATAAGGCATCTTCCAGTTTTACTTTGATTTCACCTTGCTGAACCAGTTCCTGAATGACCTGATAGACAAGATAAGGATAAACGGCTGTTGCGCCATAACCTAACAGGCAGGCTACCTGGTGAGGATCACGTGTAGTACCCGTTTCTACGACTATATTACAATCGCAGCGCAGGCCGGCTTTGATTAATGCGTGGTGAACGCATCCAGTCGCAAAAAGTGCGTGAATTAACAGATTGCCTGGCTTAATGCCGCGATCTGACAAGGTTAAAATCACGCTACCGTTGCGCACCGCCTGCACCGCATTTTCTGCAAGTGTATGCAAGGCCTTTTCCAGATCCGATTTGGCTGGATCATAGTTAAGCTCAAGGGTGGTACACGTGTATCCGCTTTTCTCTGTAGCGGTAAGCCAGTTAAATTTATCGTGGCTTAAAACCGGGGATTTGATTTCCAGGCGCTGTGCATGCTCAGGAGACTCTTCGAACAGATTGCGTTCTGGACCAAAACATGTATTTAAGGACATGACAATGGCTTCGCGAATCGGGTCGATCGGTGGATTGGTCACCTGTGCAAATTGCTGGCGAAGATAGTCAAATGGCGAACGAACTTTTTGTGACAGAACGGCCATCGGCGTATCGTCACCCATTGAGCCGGTTGCTTCCTGGCCATCTTCTGCAAGCACGCGTACAACCTGGTCGCGTTCTTCAAACGTCACCTGGAAAAGTTTCTGATAAGTAAGCAGTGTTGCGGCATCCATTGCTGGAATGTTTGCATCTTCTGCCATACCCAATTCCAGATGGCGAGAGTTGTTTTTTAGCCAGTCACGATAGGGGTGCGCTGATTTTAACTGTGCATCAATGTCTTCCGGCAGGAGCAATTTCCCGTTTTCCATGTCGACAGCGATCATCTGGCCGGGTTTGACACGGCCTTTTTGTACAACGTCTTCAGGCGCATAGTTCCAGACACCAATCTCTGAGGCAATCGTGAAATGGCGATCTTTGGTAACAACATAACGCGCTGGCCTTAATCCATTGCGATCCAGCATACATGCACCATAGCGACCATCAGTCAGTACGATACCCGCAGGGCCATCCCATGGTTCCATGTGCATGGAATTATATTCATAGAATGCACGAAGATCTGGGTCCATGCTGCTTACATTTTGCCAGGCAGGCGGGATCATCAGTCGCAGGGCGCGGAATAAATTCACGCCACCCATGAGCAATCCTTCCAGCATGTTGTCCATGCTGTAGGAGTCGGATCCCGTCATGGAAACGATCGGACGTACCGCATTCATATCCGGAATATGCCTGGATTCAAATTTTTGTTCGCGGGCACGGGACCAGTTGCGATTGCCTTTCAGCGTGTTGATTTCACCATTGTGGGCGAGATAGCGGAAAGGCTGCGCCAACTTCCACTCAGGCCATGTGTTGGTGGAAAAGCGCTGATGATATACCGCGAGAGAAGAGGCGAAGCGCTCATCTCTCAGGTCGGGATAAAATACAGCCAGGTTGTCGGGCATAACCAAGCCCTTATACGAAACAACACGTGCTGATAACGTGGGTATGTAAAAGGCTGTGTCGTTTGGACTTAACGTCTTTTCTGCACCTCGGCGAGCAATGTACAGTTTCCGCTCAAAGGCATCGGCATCAATTTCATCAGGGCAGTTGGCGAAAATCTGTTCGATGACTGGCATGTTGGCTAGTGCGTACTCACCGCAGGCGGATGAGTCCGTAGGTACTTTGCGGAAGCCGGCGACTTGCAAACCTTGCGCGGTCAACTCTTGATCCAGGCAGGTCCGAGCATGTTGCGCGGTTGCTTTATCCTGACTCAGGAACACGAGAGCGGCTGCATAGCGATCATTCAGTTTAAACCCGTTTTCAGCAGCAACTGTGCGCAGAAAACTATCGGGTTTTTTAAACAACAAGCCACATCCATCGCCAGATTTACCATCTGCGGCAACTGCACCACGGTGAGTCAGGCAAGCCAAAGAGCTGATTGCCGTCTGTACAAGCCAATGACTCGGTTTGTCGTCCATTTGTGCCATCAGACCAAAACCGCAGCTATCCTGTTCAAAGTCTGGACGGTAAAGGGTGCCGTCCAACCAACGCTGTCTGTCCATTACCAAAGCCTAAAAATCAAGTGAAAAGTATTAGATTTTACCTGTTTGAGGAAAATCCAGCAATGGGGGAGTGTTATTTGAGCTTATCAGCCTTGATAGCAGCAAGGGCTTCTTCTTCTGATTCAAATATATGCTCCAGGTTCGCAAGTGCTGGAGTGCTTTCGCTGGGGTGAGGCAATACAATTTCACTGATTTTAAGGCTAGGTATTTTTTGCAGAGAGGACAAAGTAATTTCTTGTCGTTTTTCTGTTTGAACAGAGATCAGCTTACTTTGATTGGAAGAGAAGGGAGGCCAAAAATAGATAATGATCAATACGGGAACAATTAAAGCTATACGCCATTGGCTGAAATGGGAAGGGCTGGCTTTTTGGGATTCCGATATATTAAACTGGGCTGAAATATGCTGTTGTAAGGAGCGGAGGTTGCGGTTTTTCAGTTTTTTAAGAAGCCGCTTATTACCACTTAATACCAGGGAAAATTCCTTGGAAGCTGATGCATTGAGATTGTTCAGTCTACTGAGACAGTCAAAGGTAAGTGAGTCGTATGATTCTGCATCGTGACACAAGAGAACAATTTTATTTTGCTCCCCCAACAATAATTGTTTTTCTACCTTGGCAACGATTTCCGGGTGGGAGCATTGAGAAATGTCTAATTGAAGTTGCGCTGCAAGGATTTGATAACAATTCTGGTTCTGACCGCTACCGAGAATTAAAACGAGATGAGTATGCTTCAGCAAAGCGTCTAATTTGTTTAGAAGTACGCTTGCGTTACTGGATGAGTCACCTGTCAGAAGGATGACAGATTGTTCTTGATGCAGCTTGCCGGCGATATCATTCAATATCTCTTCGGAATTCATGCTATCAGTTTTCCAGGGTTGGATTGATAAATCGTTCAATCAATCTAGTTTTCTTCGACCGCAAATAAGCGGCGGTGTTCAAGAATGGCGTAACGGTCCGTCATTCCGGCAATATAGTCAGCAATGGTACGGGGTTTATCCAGTTTGGCCTTGAGCTGATACTGTGGGGGAAGCAAGCGTGGTGTCTCAAGGAATGCATGAAATAATTCATTGAGAATACGTTTTGCTTTGACAGTCGTGCGCGTCACACGGTAATGCTGGTAAAGATGGATACGTAAAAATTGTTTGAGTTCTTGTTGCTCTTGTTGGATGTCAGGGCTGAACCCAATTAACATGGGCGCCATATGGATATCATCCAGGCTGGTGGGAGTGATTTCGGCAATATTGGTTTTACTTTGGGCAATTAAATCGGAAACCAGCGTGCCAATCATTCTGCGAACGGTTTCATGGATCAGCCTGCGTTCAGCCAGGTTTGGGTAAAGCGATTTAACGAGATTCATATGGCGACCAAAAACTGTTATCTCACATAATTGGTCTAATGTGATTAGTCCGGAGCGTAATCCATCATCCACATCATGATTGTTATAAGCAACTTCATCTGCCAAATTGGCCACTTGCGCTTCCAGCGATGGGCGCAGGTTATTCAGGAAACGTTCACCCACTTCGCCCAGAAGCTTGGCGTGGGGGAGAGAGCAATGTTTTAAAATACCTTCGCGTGTTTCAAAGCAGAGATTTAATCCATCGAATTCCGCATATCGCTCTTCCAGAACATCGACTACTCGTAGTGATTGCAGGTTATGCTCGAAGCCACCATATTCTTTCATGCAGGCATTCAAGGCATCCTGACCGGCATGGCCAAAAGGAGTGTGACCGAGATCATGTGCCAGAGTGATGGCTTCAACCAGCTCTTCGTTCAGGTTCAGATTTCGCGCAAGGGCTCGACCAATTTGCGCGACTTCCAGGCTATGGGTTAATCGAGTACGAAACAGATCTCCCTCATGATTGACGAAAACCTGGGTTTTATACTCCAGCCTTCTGAAAGCAGTTGAGTGGATAATGCGATCGCGGTCACGTTCAAATTCCGAGCGTCCTGCCGGTGTCGGCTCGTTAACAGTGCGTCCGCGGGAACTGCGATCTGAGACCGCGTACGCTGCAAGTTCAGACACGAGCAACTGTCTCTGAAAGGGTGGCTCTAAGGGTTTGTTCTGGAATGTCAGCGGTAATCAGCGCCTCACCAAGGCGCTTCAGTAAAATAAAGCGAATACGTCCCCCCTCCACTTTTTTATCCAGTCCCATCAAGTCCAGATATTTATTGGCCCCTAAATCAGGTGCATCAACAGGCAAACCAGCTTTTACGAAAAGTGACCGAATGCGTGTGACTGCCTTGTCATCCAGCCAACCCATGCGTCTGGAGACATCAGCCGCCATCATGGTGCCTGCCGCAACGGCTTCCCCATGAAGCCAATTGCCATAGCCCATACCGGATTCAATTGCATGGCCGAATGTATGACCGAGGTTAAGCAGTGCGCGCTGGCCAGACTCATGTTCGTCTGCAGCAACCACTTCCGCTTTGCTTTCGCAGGAGCGCTTGATCGCATAACTCAGTGCTACGGTATCGCGGGCCATGAGTTTTTCCATGTTCTGTTCTAGCCACTCAAAAAATGGCAAGTCCCGAATCAATCCATATTTGATGACCTCGGCTAAACCTGCAGATAATTCGCGATCTGGCAAGGTACTGAGTGTGGAGATGTCTGCAAGCACCAATTTAGGTTGATAAAATGCGCCAATCATGTTTTTGCCTAATGGATGATTGATGCCTGTTTTGCCACCTACAGAAGAGTCGACCTGTGCGAGTAATGTTGTCGGAATCTGGATGAATGGCACACCACGCAGATAAGTCGCAGCAGCAAATCCGGTTAAATCGCCAATGACCCCTCCACCTAGTGCAATTAGGGTGGTTTTGCGCTCACATCGATTAGAAAGCAGCGCATCAAAAATGAGATTCAGGGTTTCAGAATTTTTGTAAGCTTCGCCATCAGGCAAAATAATCGGAATGACTTTAACGTCATTCAGGGCAAGTCCTGCTATTAACGTATCAAGATATAGGGGGGCAACAGTTGTATTGGTGATGATGGCGACTTGCTTCTGTGCCAGATGTGGCAATATCAGCCCGGGTTGATGCAGCAGATTTTCCCCGATAAGAATAGGATAGCTGCGTTCATTTAAATTAACTGTGAGGGTTTGCATAATCTTCGCTGTTTCTGAACGGTCAGGCGATACATTACCATTACACGTTTCAATCTCAAAGTTGCGCGAGTTTTTCTTCTAATTGATGCACAAGGTTTTGAACACTTTGCTTGCTGGTATCGATGATGATGTCCGCTATTTCACGATATAAGGGATCACGCAGAGCAAAAAGTTCTTTGAGTTTTTCTTGGGGGTCCTGGGTTTGAAGTAGCGGTCGATTTTTATCGTGACGGGTGCGCTGCCATAAATCATCCACTGTTGCACGTAAATAAATTACTGTGCCACGTTGACTCAGCACTTCACGGTTTTGCGCGTTGAGTATGGCGCCTCCGCCGGTAGCCAGAACAATATTATCCATGTTGGCGAGATCGGCAATGACACCCGATTCGCGTGATCTGAATCCAGGTTCCCCTTCAATTTCAAAAATCAGCGGTATGTTGACGCCAGTACGGCGCTCAATTTCCTGATCGGAATCAAAAAAGGTTTTGTTGAGATGTTTCGCAAGCAGCTTACCAACGGTAGTCTTGCCAGCACCCATTAGCCCGACGAGAAAGATGTTACTTGTCATTGGAGGATTTTACAGCGAATAAAAAGAAACTGCCGCGTTAGTTTTAACGCGGCAGCAAAGTTACTTAACGAATATTGAGGGTGTCCTTCAAGATTTTGGGCGTGATAAAAATCAATAACTCAGCCTTGTCATCTTGATTTCGCTTGGTTTTAAATAAATACCCTAAAACCGGGATATCACCTAACAAAGGGACTTTGGTGAGTGATTCAGTCTGATTTTGGGTATAAATACCCCCAATCACAACCGTACCACCATTTTCAACTAGTACTTGAGTATTTATCTGTTTTGTCAACAGTGGGGGAACGCCAGCTGTGATATGGTCGTAATCTGGCGTATCCTTGTTGACTTGTAGTTCCATGAGAACGTTATCATCAGGAGTAATTTGCGGCTTTACTTTCAAACTCAGAACTGCTTTTTTGAAAGCAACGGTTGTGGCGCCACTGCTGGAAGCTTGCTGATAAGGAATTTCAGTACCTGATTCAATGGTAGCTTCAGTCTGATCGGCGGTGATAACCCTCGGGCTGGAAATGATTTTACCTCGACCATCTGACTGTAATGCAGAAATTTCTAGATTAATTATGCTGCTGGCTCCACGGTCAAGAAGGGTAAGTGCAAAACTTCCCGCAGCCCCCGTGACAGGGAGGCTTACATTAAGGTTTCCACCACCACTAGCTACAGCCCCAGCTGCCAGAGAGGCAGAGTTGGATAAATTGCCAGAAAAGCCAGTGGATGTTGTATTAATTGATCCCTTATTCTGGACGCCTAATCGAGCACCTAATTCTTTGGTAAAGCTATCCGTTGCTTCAACAATTCTTGACTCAATCATGACTTGTCGAACTGGTACATCAATTTGATTAATTAGCTTACGAATTTCATCCAGCTTGCTGGCAGTATCCTGTATGAAAAGGGTATTAGTGCGTTCATCCACCACAACACTACCCCGTTTAGATAACAGTTTTTGTTTTTCATCCGAAAGAAGGGCTTTCATTGCAGCGCCTTTTTGGTATTTCAGCTGATAACTTTCAGTTTGAGTGGCTTCAAGCTCAGAAATCTGCTGGCGTGCTTCCAAGTCTAACTTTTCTTTAGTGGCCAGTTCTTCACTTGGTGCAATAAGGATCACATTTCCATTTTTACGCATGGAAAGCCCTTTACTTTGCAAAATAATATCCAGAGCCTGATCCCAAGGAACATCTTTCAAGCGCAAAGTTAGATTGCCGGATACGGTATCACTGGTAATAATATTGAGGCCGGTAAAGTCTGCTATGACTTGCAGTACTGATCGAATTTCAACATTTTGGAAATTAAGGGAGAGTTTTTCGCCACTGTATTTGGATTTTGATCCTTGAGCCAGCTTTGTTGGATCCTCAACAACGGGTTTAACCTCAATGATGAACTGACGATCTGCTTGATAAGCAGAATGTTCCCATTGGCCTTTTGGCTCAATCACGATTCTAACGTTTTCACCACGATTGAATGCATCTACAGATTGAACAGGTGTACCAAAATCAATAACGTCAAGTCTGCGCTCAAGATTGGTTGGAAGCGAAGTGCTTACAAGATCTACCACCAAGGTTTTACCTTGCTTATGGATATCAATTCCTGTTGTAGTATCAGAGAGATCCACCACGACTCTGCCTTCACCGGCTTTGCCTCTCCGGAAATCAATGTCACGGATGCTGTGTTTCTGTGGGCCGGCTTTTCCTTGGGCAAATTGAGTGGTGATATTGCTGGTTGCGCTGGCAACTTCACTTCCTTGAAGCGTAACCAGGAGGGCGCCATTATCAATACGGGTATCATAACTGGCTGGTTTAGCGAGGTTCATGACCAGCCGGGTTCTTTTTCCAGCCTGAACGATGTTCAGGTTGCGTAAAACGCCTTCGTCAACATTAACAGTGTTTTTGCCAACGGAGTTTGTCGTGTTAATAAAGTCCAGCGCAATCCTTGGCGGGTTATTAATTGCAAAACCAGCAGGAATGGATTGAATGGGATTTTTCAGGGAAATTTTTAAAACAATTTTCCCGCCAGCCTGGACAGAGTAATCAATATTTTGAATGCTATTTTCAATTGACTGTTCAACGCCCGCAGATTCAGCCGCATAAACTGAAACGGGTGTCATTGCTGCCAAACCAAGCGTCATGATAAACGGCAAAGTAATGCCAATTAATTTTGCTGGAGTTGTTACCTTCATTTCTTCTGCTCCTGTTCCTGTAGTTGGAGACTGCTTTCGCGTTCGGTCCAGTCGCCTGTGCTATCCTGAACAATTTCTTTAATACTGACTTCTGATTCAGTGACTTTGGTGATTAAACCAAAGTTCTGTCCAATGTAGTTACCCATCATCACCCTATAAAGGGTATTGTCTGGCGTTTTGATGATGGCATAAGTATGTTTGTCTTTTTGCAGCATGCCCACCATGTTGAGATTTTCAAGTGGATAGCCTTCTAACGGACCTTTCGGACGATTTAAATCAGGTTGAAGTCCGCCCCCTCCCTTAGACGGAAGCAACTTGCGGGGCTTAAATGGATCTTGCAACGCAAAGGCATCGTATGTGAAGGGTTCGTAGGGTTTGATCTCGGGTAATGGTTCCACTTTGCCACGTAAATCTTTTCCCGAATCATTAACAAATTGCTTCAGATCTTCATTCTGATCAGAACTACAGGAAGCTAATCCGATAATTAACAATATTGGAGCAATCCGCTTCATTTTTTGCCCCCCTTATTTGCTTTTTTATTTGAGGCAATTTCGTCTTCATCTAGGTAACGGAAGGTGCTAGCAGTAACATCCATAGAAAGCGTATTGTTTTTACCAGGGTTAATAGCCAGATTATTTAAGGTAACAATACGTGAAAGCTGTGAAACATCACTGGTAAAGGCACCAATATCATGATAACTACCTGTTACACGGATAGTGACGGGTAACTCTGCATAAAACTCTGTTTTTGTTTCTTGTGGTGCTGGTTTGAACAACTCAAATTCCAAACCGCGCCCTAATCCGGCTTGGTTTATGTCTGTGATCAAAGCAGGCATTTCCGATTTGTTGGGTAATTGTCGTAAAAGTGCACCAAAGGAGACCTCAATATCTTTTAGCTGCTGCTTATAGGTGTCCAGGTTGATGGCGAGTTTTTTCTTGGTAATGAACGCTTCTCGCAACGTTGACTCTTTTTGTTGCGCAGTTTCAAGTTCAACATTCTGATCACTCCAGTCAAACCAGTAACCGGCAACCAAAATACCTGTGAATAGCAATCCCAGTAGAACTACTTTGGGTAGTATCGGCCAGTTGCCTATGTCCTTAAAATCTAGGTTGTTTATGTCATCCAAAGTCATGCTTTTTTATCCTTGGCCTTGGGGTCAGCACCATCCGTCTGTTTCGGGGCCGTCAGTTTGACGTTAAGCGAAAATTCATTAGTTCTCACATTATTTACTGTTGCGACTTTGATTTCGATGAGTACTGGCAATTCCAGCCACGGTGAAGCATCCAGATTGCGCATAAGGGTTGATACGCGAGCATTGGATTGCGCATAGCCTTGCAAATTAACCATATCGCCTGTTTGTTTAATGGCTTTAAGGTAGATGCCTTCTGGTAACTGGCGAACTATAG
Source organism: Sulfurirhabdus autotrophica (assembly GCF_004346685.1). Classification (NCBI taxonomy): domain Bacteria; kingdom Pseudomonadati; phylum Pseudomonadota; class Betaproteobacteria; order Nitrosomonadales; family Sulfuricellaceae; genus Sulfurirhabdus; species Sulfurirhabdus autotrophica. The sequence continues at coordinate 89 of NZ_SMCO01000023.1, read as the reverse complement.
ATCCGGCACGATAAAGTTTGAACTTTTTGATTCGCCGTTGTCTTAAACGCATGGATAAAGAAGACGCAAGAAATCAAACACTGGAGCAG
>NZ_SMCO01000022.1 GCF_004346685.1 Sulfurirhabdus autotrophica | reverse complement strand
AAACTGAATATCGCTTTAATCATCGTCGTGATAATCTTTACCTTGGACTACTCAAATTGTTGAGACTAAACCCGCTTTAACTTCCTAAGACCCTAAAAATATCATTCAAAATGGCATCACGATTCAATCTGCAAAACATTGTGGCGAAGTTCCTATTCAAAACAGACGGCTTTGTACCAGACATCATCATCGCCCATCCCGGCTGGGGAGAAGCGCTGTACGTCAAAGACATCTACCCGGATACCCCGCTGCTCAGCCACTTTGAATTCTACTACCATGCAGAAGGTGCCGATGCCAACTTCGACCCGGAATACCCCTTAAGCCTGGATGGCCGCACCCGTATACGCACCCGCAACGCGCTGCATCTGCTCAACCTGGAAACCTGCGATGCCGGTGTCAGCCCCACCCAATGGCAAAAGCAGTTGCATCCACAGGGCTACCACCACAAAATCACCCGGATACATGAAGGCATCGATACCAGCCTGGTGAAACCAGCGCCCGGCCAAACCTTCACCCTGCCCAACGGCAAAGTGCTAACCCAGCAAGACCAAGTCATCACCTACGTCTCGCGCAATTTGGAACCCTACCGCGGGTTCCATCAGTTCATGCGTGCCGTGCCCGAAATCTGCCGGCGCCACCCCAACAGCCAGATCGTCATCGTGGGGGGAGATGAAGTCAGCTACGGCCAGAAACTACCCAACAACCAAACCTGGCGGGAAAAACTGTTACAAGAAATCAGCATCGACCCGCACCGCGTGCACTTCCTGGGTAAAATCCCCTATGCCCACTATCTGGCACTGCTGCAAGTCTCCACCGCCCACATCTATCTCACCGTCCCCTTCGTCCTCTCCTGGTCCATGCTCGAAGCCATGGCAGCAGGGTGCCTGGTGATTGGATCCGATACCGCCCCGGTGCGTGAAGTACTGCAACACGGCAAAAACGGGCTATTGGTGGATTTCTTCTCCCCGCAACAGATAGCGGATGCGGTAGATGAAGTGCTGGGGCACCCGGACCGCATGCATTCCATCAGGCAGGCAGCACGGCAAACCATTGTGGAGCAGTACGAAGTGCAGCAATCCCTCAGGCAATATCAGGCAGTGATTAGTTGTTTGTTAAGGCCGGTGGTGCAGGGTGTGAACAGCCGGTAGGGATGTGATGTGGACGTTGGGTTGGCATGAGCCTATACACACGAAGATATTGAGTAGGGCAGAGTAGTGAAATTTTTGAGAAGGAAATATGTAAAAAATGAAAAAGATGGGAAATAGATCTGCAGGTTGGGTTTGGCAATACAACCTGCGCGTTCTTAATGGAACCAATGGCATGAATGGTATGTGGAAGGAGTTGGCATAAATGTTTCTATTATTTCCATTTTTATTGCTGGGATATTTGTTGCTAGGACTTGCTGTCAGTCGTGCAGGTACTCGGTGGGCTGGTAGGCGGTTTCAATCCAGACTTGTACCTTGGGTAGTGTTCGTCGTGCTATTTACGGTGTTTTTCGGTGATGAAATTTACGGCTACTGGCACTGGCAATACTTGTGCAGAAGCGAGGGTGGACTGCATGTGTATAAGAGTGTTCCGGTGGAGGGGTTTTTCATCAATGACAATAGTGTAGGCGTTGGAACTGCTAGGGAATATTTGAAGCCAATTTATGGTGAACGAAGTGGTCTTTATAAGTTTGTAGAAGGTCGAAATGACGGCCACCTTCATAGATATAGTGCCGGTTCTAAGGGGGAATTTGATATTCAAGATGAGGTGATTGATAAGCCATCAGTCCTATATGCGATGTCTGAACAATCAATCGTTAGCAGACCGAACTATATATGGTCGGTTGAGAGATCAATTTACAACATGACTAACCAAGAGCGTATGGGTATTGCCCGCAGCTTTGGATATCAGGGCAGCACAATAATTAGATTTCTTCGAGTAATCACTGGAGCTAACAAAGAAGGATCAGCCAACTATTGCGGTGATACCAGAGGTTTTATCGAAGCCGTTATTCCCCCTATTCAGTAAATAAGGAAGCAATACCATGATTAACTCGATTTCTAAGTATTTTGAATATGCACAGCTTGCGCAAGCTTCTTATGCGAGGTTTTTTTCAAAAGGATCAAGAAAAGATGAACTGACGGAGGTAAACAGGGGAGATTTTACTGATAAACAGGCCGATGAATTTTTGAGCCAGCCCGCGTAGATACTGTTATCCAAGTCACCCCCATACAAAATTAGATCAAAATATTGTCAGATAGTTTCTTTCCTCCCTGACTTGCTGGAAGCCTTGTTTTCATAGAAAACTTTCAACTCCCCACGCAAGGCTTTTACATCTTCCCTTAGCGCCTTGATATCCCGATGCATCTCACGCCGCAATACCTTTTCTTCTTCCCCGACAAAAAATGCTGACAAGCTGGCAGTGACCACAGATAGCATGGTGAACCCCAGCACTACCATCATTACTGCAAACACACGCGAAGCATTGGTGGTGGGGACAATATCACCATAGCCGACCGTTGCACCTGAAGTAAAAGCCAGCCATAACCCTTGTGAATAGGAATGCACTGTCGGTTCCAGCCAAAAAAACCCCGCCCCTGCCAGCGCGAGGGTTACCGCCCCCCACCCAAGTAAATAAGGTATAGCCGTTGGTGCGTATAATTTGCGCAATGACCCGAGCACACGAGCCAGCAACAAGGAAACGTAGGCCAGCCGCAGCAACCGAACCAAGGGAATCCATTCCGCCTCTACCCCGACGAAACTCATTGCCGCACCAAATATAATCAGCAAATCCAGCCAGTTGTACATTACATAGGTTAACTTCTGGCGGGTTAAATAAAGCATCCAGCCGAGTTCCGCTACAAATGCTGTCAATATAATGCTATCCAGCACTTGCCCGATTACACTGAGCAATCCGGATTGGTGACTCACCTCCAGATAAAATGCCGGAAGGGCCAGCAAGGCCACACCCACCATTACCCAATGCAGCTTGCGCTCCCAAATATGGGCTTCTGGGTTTTCACGAGGTGGCACGCCCCCCATCCCTATAAAAATTCGATAATTACGGCCCATATTTCTCTTTCATCTCGTTCATGATTACCCACATTTTAAACTTCCTATTATCGTATTTTTAACCCTTGCCAGTACTTATCGGCAATTCAAAATAAAAACACGCCCCCTGCCCCTCTTCCGATTCAAACCCGACGACACCGTGCATGCCCTCCATCAACTCTTTGCTTATGGCCAGGCCAAGACCGGTCCCTCCTTTTTGTCGCGTATCAGATGAATCCGCCTGAGAAAATTTCTGGAAAATGCGCTCCCGGAATGCCGCGGGGACGCCTTCCCCATGGTCTGTCACTTCAACTCTTACCGCATCTCCTGCTTTGCGTACTGCAATTTCAACCTCTCCGCCCCGTGGTGAAAATTTCGCTGCATTGGAGAGAAAATTATTCAACACCTGTATCAATCTGCTGCCTTCAACTCGCACTTCCACTTCTTCCCGCGATACAAGCTTAAAATTGACTTGATATTTCTCTCCATAGGCGTGAATAGCTTCTATGGTTTGCTCCACCAGTGGCATCAGGGGCTGCTCTGTCAATTCAAGCTTCATTTTGCCTGCTACCAGCTTGTCCATATCCAGCAGATCATTAATCAATGATGCAAGGCGAAGACTATTCTTATGCGCCAAATCAACCATCTGTTTGACCTGTTCGGGATTTCCATTCAGCGCACCACCAGCAAGCAAACCCAGCGCACCACTTATGGAGGTAAGCGGTGTACGCAACTCATGGCTCACGGTGGAAACGAATTCACTCTTCATTCGATCGATACGTTTACGTTCGGTAATATCACGCACCACACAGATAAATAGTGGTTGCTCGTGGTGGAAGCTATGGGAAACTGCAAGGTCTATCGGAAAAGCACTGCCATCCTTGCGCTGACCAACCATTTCCCTGACCTTTCCAGATATACGTGTGGTACCGGTTTTACGGAAGTTGTCCAGATAGTCATCGTATTCTTCATGGAATTGTTCCGGCATGAGCACTTTAAAGATCTTTCCGATAATTTCATTAGCCTGATAGCCAAAAATGGTTTCGGCTGCACGATTAAATGACTGAACCCTCCCACTTTGATCAATCGTGACGATGCCATCCACAACATTATCGAGAATAATGCGCAACTCGTTAGTGCGTTCATCCACAATTTTCTGAACTTTTCCGGTATGGCCGGTTATCAGAAGCAACAGGGCACCCAGCATACCTGTGAACAACAATCCGCCGGCCAATGTTGCCCACGCTTGCCAGGCACGATGCATGACCAGATAGTGGGGTAATGGCATAAATTCGATTCGCCATGTTCTTCCGCCAATTTCCAGATTGGATGAATGGCCTAGCGCACTTTGAGCGGTGGCTTCGCCCCAGTTTGGCGATTGATAGAGCACCTGCAATGAAGCATCGGGAGCTGCTTCGTCAATCACCCGTAATGCAATATCCCTGCTTGCCAAGCCTTTTGCATGTACGCCCAGCATGTCGCCAACTCTCAGCACGGCGGCGGCATAACCTTGAATATGCTGAGCCCGCTCGGCGGCATTTGTCAGTTTGCCGATTCGGTCATACACAGGTAAAAATATTAAAAAACCGAATTGATCACTTGTATCCTGCACCAGTTTAATTCGACCCGTTGCTACAGCATGCCCCGTATCACGCGCTCGAACCAAAGCATCCAGCCTGACTGGATTGGAAGCAACGTTGTAGCCAAGGGCACTTTCATTTCCTTTAAAAGGTTCAACATAAGCCACTGGAACGTACTCAGCAGCCTTTATTGCAGGTATCACCTTGCTGCTCATATTGCGATCCAGTAACTGAAAACCAGAAAAACCTTCATTTTGGAGCGCAAGCTCAAAGCCGGCTCGATCAACTTCCTTTATAACAGGGAGCCACTCCAAAGCCTGGAGTCCAGGATGTCTCCCAAGCGCCTCATCCACGAAAATACTAAATTGCTGGCGACTCACCTCCCCACCTGAAGCAACAAAGTGGCGCTCAATAGACGCAAGAATTGCCAGATATACTTGCAAATCACTATGCAAAGCAGTCGCAACATTCTTGGTTTCATCTCTGAAATCAGCATGCTGCTGTTGAGATTCCCATGAACTTGCGTGCACAAACAAGGTAATCACGACTGCCAGGGTGAGTAGAAGAGGAAGAGCCACTGAGAGCACACGCTGCTTCCACAACAGTCTTGGTTTTGCTAACGCAATAAATACCAGGGGTGTGGCGATAAATACGCCAATGACGTCACCTACCCACCAGGTCCACCAATTAAAAGCAAAAGCATCTGCTGTAATCGCCCCTGCTGCCATCAAAGTGCTGGTACCAATAACGGAATTTACCAAACAGCTGACCGGACCGCCCAGCATAAAAAATTTAAAAATTTCCCACTCTTCTGCGAGGGGAGTGGGAAAACCAACAAAGCGTCGAATCAGTGCAGCGCCGAACAGCCCTTGCATCGTTGCGCCGATAGCGATAGAGAGCGCGACTAATCCAGTGTGACTGAACACATTTTGAAAATGCGGTGCCATGGACAGATTGAGCGCAAACGAACCAAGCAATACGCCCGGCCAGATTCTATTTCCGTAAAGGAGTAAGGCGGCCAGGGCAAAACCGGCTGGAGGGAAAATAGCGGTTGCGTAACCAGGGGGAATAGCTAGCAGCAGACCCAACCGGCCTGCCAGAAAATACATCAATGCTAGCCCGAAAATCATAGCCAGTCGCTGCGGGGACAACAAGGGGGAGATTAAGTGACCGTTTTCTGTTGTCATTATTGAGTCTTCATTTTTTACCACCCGCCATAAGCTGGGTATTATGCATGAACTGACTGCTTGCTGACTTTGATTTTAAGTTGCGCTCATTTTCACGTCAACGTTTATTGACCATACCAAACTACAGACACATTTTACCAATCCGGCGCCAAGGTATAATGCCTCCACTAATTAAACAGATTTTGACAAAGACCACAAGCTGACCGGACCGCCCAGCATAAAAAATTTAAAAATTTCCCACTCTTCTGCGAGGGGAGTGGGAAAACCAACAAAGCGTCGAATCAGTGCAGCGCCGAACAGCCCTTGCATCGTTGCGCCGATAGCGATAGAGAGCGCGACTAATCCAGTGTGACTGAACACATTTTGAAAATGCGGTGCCATGGACAGATTGAGCGCAAACGAACCAAGCAATACGCCCGGCCAGATTCTATTTCCGTAAAGGAGTAAGGCGGCCAGGGCAAAACCGGCTGGAGGGAAAATAGCGGTTGCGTAACCAGGGGGAATAGCTAGCAGCAGACCCAACCGGCCTGCCAGAAAATACATCAATGCTAGCCCGAAAATCATAGCCAGTCGCTGCGGGGACAACAAGGGGGAGATTAAGTGACCGTTTTCTGTTGTCATTATTGAGTCTTCATTTTTTACCACCCGCCATAAGCTGGGTATTATGCATGAACTGACTGCTTGCTGACTTTGATTTTAAGTTGCGCTCATTTTCACGTCAACGTTTATTGACCATACCAAACTACAGACACATTTTACCAATCCGGCGCCAAGGTATAATGCCTCCACTAATTAAACAGATTTTGACAAAGACCACAAAATGAAAGCATTACTGCGTATTGCCCATTTGATAGACTACTTGAACGAGCGTGTCGGACATTCAGTTTACTGGCTGATTCTGGTTACTGTACTCATTAGTACGGGCAATGCCATTAGTCGAAAACTGTTCAACGTCAGCTCCAACGCCTTTCTGGAAATACAGTGGTATCTTTTTTCAGCTGTCTTTCTGCTTGCTGCCGGATACACCCTGAAACAAAACGAACATGTGCGGGTGGATGTGATTAGCGGACGATTCAGCAAACGCACGCAGGCTTGGCTGGATATCTTTGGGGGCCTATTTTTTCTGCTACCCATGTCACTGATTATTCTTTATTACAGCTGGCCTTTTTTCACCCACTCTCTGTTATCCCAAGAGTGGTCTGGTAACCCAGGCGGGCTGATTCTCTGGCCAGCAAAAGCACTTATCCCGGCGGGTTTTCTTTTACTGCTGTTACAAGGCATTGCCGAGATCATCAAACGCATTGGCTTTTTGCTGGGAATCGAACCACCAGAACCCCCATCTCACCCGCCACTCAGCGAATTCATGGATGCCTCTCAAAAAGAAGGGGAAGCGTAATGTCTGCGAGCATGATGGCACCGCTAATGTTTGCCTCACTGGTAATCTTTCTGTTGATTGGTTACCCGGTGGCATTTTCCCTTGCGGCCAATGGCCTGTTATTCGGCTGGATTGCCATCCAGCTTGGATTATTCACACCGGAATTGCTGGGTGCCCTGCCACAACGCATTTACGGCATCATGCAAAACGAAACCCTCCTGGCTATTCCATTTTTCACCTTCATGGGCCTGATTCTGGAACGCAGCGGCATGGCAGAGGACCTGCTGGAGACCGTAGGACAGTTATTCGGGCCATTACGTGGCGGACTTGCCTTTGCCGTGGTGCTGGTAGGCGCACTATTGGGGGCCACCACCGGCGTGGTAGCCGCTTCGGTGATTTCCATGGGATTGATATCCCTGCCAATCATGCTGCGCTACGGCTATGATCGCCGCCTCGCTTCGGGTGTCATTGCCGCCAGCGGCACACTCGCACAAATCCTGCCGCCCAGCTTGGTGCTCATTGTATTGGCTGACCAACTGGGAAGATCGGTTGGCGATATGTACAGCGCTGCCCTGCTTCCCGGCTTGGCACTTACCGGCTTTTATGCCGCCTACGTACTGGGCATATCCTTGCTTAAACCGGCTATGGCACCTGCACTGCCACCAGAGGCCAGGACATTGAAAGGATTTGCGCTACTGCGTAAAGTTTTATTCACGTTAGTCCCTCCGTTATTTCTCGTTTTTCTAGTACTCGGCACGATCTTCCTCGGCATTGCCACCCCCACCGAAGGCGGTGCAATGGGTGCGTCAGGCGCACTGATACTGGCACTCATCAACAAACGACTCAATCTCAGTATGCTTAAACAAGCCATGAACACGACTGCGAAACTGTCATCATTCGTGATGTTTATTCTGATTGGCTCCACCGTGTTCAGCCTGGTTTTCCGTGGTGTGAATGGTGACCAGTGGGTAGAGCACCTGCTAACCGGTTTGCCTGGCGGTCAACTTGGATTTCTGGTGGTAGTGAATATCCTGATTTTTGTTTTGGCATTTTTTCTGGATTTTTTTGAACTTGCTTTCATTCTTGTGCCTTTGCTGGCTCCAGTCGCGAGCTTACTGGGGATAGACCTGATCTGGTTTGGCATATTGCTCGCAGTCAACATGCAAACCTCTTTCATGCACCCGCCATTTGGCTTTGCACTCTTCTTTCTGCGCAGCGTTGCACCTAAGGACGACTATCTGGACAAAATGACAGGCAAGTCCATTGCTAAAGTCACCACTCCCCAGATTTATTGGGGAGCAATACCATTTATCTTTATTCAGATCATCATGGTGGGACTCATTATCGCTTTCCCTAATCTGGTCACGGTAGAACAAAAGAAAGTATCGGCAAATACACCGCTAAAAATTGAGTTACCGGTACAGCGTTATGACGCGCCAACAGAGGCACCTGAATTTACATTCAGTAACGATGGAGAAGGCACTAAATGACAGGAAAAAGACGAAGGTAAATAGCCTGATAGCATAGAAACTATGCTTTTCTTGCTCTGCGCCTCCGCGCCTCTGCGGTTAACTGTTTTAGATGGAAGCAAACCTTAACCACAGCCGATATCAAGCATGTGCCTGCCTGACATCATTCCCTTTTCCAGGTTTGCTGAAAAACGGGATATTCACCCGAGTTACTTGACGTTGTTAAAGGTGAAGTTTGCGTATGTCGCTTCAGCCACACGGAACCACTGAAATTCGTCATTACGGAAACGCTTCCAGGAAGCGTATATCTTATTAAAAGCAGGGTTTTTAGCCGCTTCTTCGTTATATAACTTATTGGCTTCTTTGAGTGCAGCTTCCATGACATCTTTGGGAAATGGGTGCAGCTTGGCTCCGCCTTTTAACAACCGACCCAATGCAGCCGGATTCTTGGCATCGTATTCAGCAAGCATGATCAGGTTGGCTTCTGCGGCTGCCACTTCAAAGGCTTCCTGATAGAGTGGTGGAAGCTTGTCCCATTCTTTCTGGTTGACGATGAAAGACAGATTCGCTGATCCTTCCCAGAAACCGGGATAATAATAATGTTTGGCCACCTTATAGAGTCCCAGTTTTTCATCATCGTAAGGACCCACCCACTCAGCTGCATCGATCGTGCCTTTTTCCAATGACGGGTAGACATCTGCACCGGGCAGGGATTGCGGAACCACACCCAATTTGGACATGATCTCGCCACCGATTCCCGGAATGCGCATTTTAAGTCCTTTCAGATCAGCCAGATTTTTGATCTCTTTGCGAAACCATCCGCCCATCTGAGTGCCGGTATTGCCTCCCGGAAAATTGATCAGACCATAACCTTTAAACAGCTCGCGCATCAGTTGCAAACCACCACCAAAATAAAACCAGGCGTTTTGCTGACGGGCGGTTAATCCGAAGGGAAGCGCCGTATCAAAGGCAAAAGCTTTGTTTTTACCCACATAGTAATAGCTGGCAGTATGGCCGCACTGAACAGTATTTTGGCTGACTGCATCCAGAACCTGCAGACCGGGCACCAACTCGCCCCCGGCAAAAACGCGAATTTGAAATTTACCCTGGGTCAGTTTGGAAACACGGTTAGACAGCGTTTCAGCCGCGCCATAAATCGTATCCAGGCTTTTAGGAAAGCTGGATGCCATGCGCCATTGTATTTCAGGCAATGCTTCTTCCTTGGCTAAAGCAGGTACAGCCACCACACTTGCCCCGGTTGCCAGGCTAATACCCGCTTTTTTCAAAAACGAACGTCTTTGCATGCAAACTCTCCCCAAAGTTAAGATTTGATATTTCTCAGCCTTAATAGAAAAAACTGTTTGGTTTTATTCCCCGGCAACCGTCATCCGGTCTACAAGAATCGAGCCGCATTGCTTGGAACCACGGATAAGCACATCGTTACCTACGGCAAGGATACCCTTGAACATATCTTTCAAATTTCCCGCAATGGTAATTTCTTCCACAGGGTACTGAATCTCACCATTTTCCACCCAGAAACCTGCCGCTCCGCGAGAATAATCACCTGTTACCGGATTCACACCATGACCGAGCAATTCAGTCACCAGCAAGCCTTTACCCATCATTTTCAGTAAGCCGGCAAAATCCTGACCTGTACTGGACAAAATCAGGTTATGGTTACCACCCGCATTACCCGTCGTAGCCATACCGAGTTTGCGTGCGGAATAACTACCCAGGAAATAACCTTGTAACACTCCATTGCTGACCACATCGCGCGCATGGGTTGCCACGCCTTCGTTATCAAACGGCGCACTCGCCAAAGCGCCTTTAATATGCGGCAGTTCCTTTAATTCAATGAATGGCGAGAATATTTCCTGACCTAAGCTATCCAGCAAAAATGACGATTTGCGATAAAGGCTGCCGCCGCTGACTGCAGAAACAAAATGCGATAACAATCCGGAAGCCAGTGACGGATCAAACAATACAGGCACCTGCATGGTCTGAAGTTTGCGCGCATCCAGACGACGTACCGTTTTCTCACCAGCGCGCAGCCCAACGCTACGAGCATTATCCAATTCAGCCGCATTGCGTGACGTGGTGTACCAGTAGTCGCGCTGCATGCCTTGCTCGGATTCTGCAATAACGGCGCAACTAATGCTGTGACGCGAAGCCGCATACCCTCCCATGAAGCCCATACTATTCCCATAAATAAAATGGGATTCCTGTGTGCCAACTGTTGCACCTTCGGAATTATTAATGCGCTTATCAACACTTAAAGCGGCAGCTTCACACACTTTTGCCTGTTCGATGGAAGCTTCAACCGACTGCCCCCAGGGATGGTACAAATCCAGATCGGGGATGTTCTTAGCCATAAATTTTTCATCGGCTAATCCGGAAAACTCATCGCTGGCCGTGAATTTGGCAATACTGAGCGCGGCTTTCACCGTATCGTGAATGGCCTGAGGATTCAGGTCAGACGTGCTGGCATGACCGCGTTGCTTACCAATATAAACCGTTACGCCTATTCCCTTGTCACGGTTATACTCTATGGTTTCCACCTCGTCCTGGCGCACAGTCACGCTTTGGCCAAAACCTTCAGACACTTCTGCTTCGCAGGCAGATGCTCCCTGTTTTAAAGCCTGATCAAGGATATCCTGCGTGATTTGCTGTAACGTTTCTTTAGAATAGGAAAAACTGGAATCAGACACAAACACCTCTAAACAGTCAGCATTCAGCGTATGCACCGGTTTATTTCTGACTTCCGGTCGCATATTGCGATTGCTCATTATAATAAAGTCGTTATCATAACAACTTTGCTAACCATTGCGAAACAATGACCAACGAATATACAGAAGAAGATGAGTTTTCTGAAGAAGACTTAGGCCCAAGCAAAACCAAACGCAAGAAAGAAATGCAAGCCTTGCAGGACTTGGGGGGGGCGCTGATCGATCTCAGCAAAGACAAGCTCAAACAATTGGACTTGCCAGAAAACTTGCTCACCGCCGTCATGCAGGCTAAAAAACTGCTAAACGCCAGGGGAGCACAACGTCGGCAACTGCAATACATCGGCAAGCTGATGCGTGAAGTGGATCCAGCACCTATCCAGGCCAAGCTGGATGCCTGGAGCGGTGTATCGAAAGAAGAAACCAACAAGCTCCATCTGCTGGAGCGCTGGCGTGTACGTTTGCTTTCTGATGATTCTGCACTGGGCGAACTAATGAATACCTACCCGGGCGCAGATGCCCAATATCTGCGCACACTCATCAGGAATGCGCATAAAGAACATTTAAACAACAAACCACCCAAAAGTAGCCGCGCGCTGTTTAAAAGCTTGCGTGAAGTCATTCTGGGAACCACAGAACCAGAAGACGAAACTGATGCGCCCACTGAGGATGAAACAGAGTAACATTTTATTTGATTACAACGCCCTGCAGCCAACGGCTGTAGAGCTTATCCGCTACAGCGTTCAAGGCCTTAACCCGCTGCGTTAGTTCCTGCTGCATGATTTCAGGCGTCTGCACTGCAGCACCAGGATTTTCTGCAATCTCATCACTCCCGATATCACACCAGGTTCTGACCATTTCTTCCGTCATTTCAACATGACACTGCATTCCCAGATGCTTACCCATTGCAAATGCCTGATTTGGGCAATAAGCGCTTTCCAATATACGTGTTGTGCCTTCAGGTATGGTAAAGGTCTCACCATGCCAATGAAACGCTGTAAACGTTTTCTGCTCATCACCGAACCATTCGCGTGCATTATCGTTATCCAGCACGCTTGCCTCACCCCAGCCAATCTCCTTGACAGGATTTTTAGTGACTGTACCACCCAGTGCTTTGGCCATTAGCTGACCTCCCAGGCAATGCCCCAATACTGGTATGTCACTTGCCACTGCTTTCCAGATAAGTGCCAGTGAAGACGGTATCCATTTCAAGTCATCATTCACACTCATCGGGCCGCCCATGAAGACAAGCCCACTGAATTGTCTAGGGTCACGAGGTGCCAATGCCCCTTCGTCGATTTTAATTAATTCCACTGGAATGTTTCGTTCAGCCAGAAATGTGGCAATATATCCAGGTCCTTCTGTGGCTGTATGCCGAAAAATTGCAACAGGTTTCATTGATAAAATTATCCTATGCTCAAAAATATACACCACCATTCTATCCTATCTTTGTTGATTTTATTAAGCGTCATGCCCGTTGCACACGCAACCGATGTGAGCGTTACCGGCTTGTTTAGCGGGAAAGCACTGGTTTCTATCAACGGAGGTTCTCCGCGAATGCTCACAGCGGGCGGGAAAATCCAGGATGGCGTTAAATTAATCAGCGCTGACTCCAATTCTGCCAATCTTGAAATCGATGGAAAACGTCAGACTTTATTAATGGGTCAGGGCATTTCCAGTCATGCATCAGAGTCTGAAAAACCGAGCGTTACCATCGTTGCGGATATTCAAGGGCACTTTATGACATCAGGTAGTGTCAACGGTGCTTCAACGAGATTTTTGGTAGATACCGGAGCCAGTACCGTTTCAATGGGAACGGATGAAGCTCGGCGTTTGGGAATCAATTACCTTAAGGGAGAACGCGCATTTACTTCTACTGCCAATGGCATTGCACCGGTGTATAAAGTCATGTTGAATACGGTCAAAATCGGGAATATATCCCTCAATCAAGTGGAAGGCACCATTATTGAGGGTCAGGGACTGCCGATCACTTTGCTTGGAATGAGTTTCCTGAAACGACTGGATATGAAACGCGCGGGTACAACCATGACACTAACCAAGCAATACTAGCCTGGATACTCTCAATCCCGGTTTTCGATGAATTATTCATCGAAAAAAAGGCTGTTGTGGAGAACTAACCAGCTCCGCAACAGCCCTTTTTCTTGTACAACCTGTTACTGCTTTGTTTTATCCCGCTCAATCAATGCATAAGCAGAGTGGTTATGAATGGATTCAAAGTTTTCTGATTCCACCACATAACTGTCAATTCGTGCATCATCATTCAGTTTAGCGGCAATGTCGCGCACCATATCTTCTACAAATTTCGGATTGTCATATGCGCGTTCTGTCACGTATTTTTCATCTGGACGCTTCAACAATCCAAACAATTCGCAGGAAGCCTGTTCTTCCACTATACGCACCACATCTTCAATCCACATGAAATCATTGGTACGGGCGGTTACTGTCACATGGGAGCGCTGATTGTGCGCACCGTAATCGGATATTTTCTTGGAACAGGGGCACAGACTGGTTACAGGCACCACCACTTTCATGGTTTGACGGTACTCGCCTTTAAGAATTTCACCAATAAAAGTTACATCGTAATCCAGCAGGCTTTGCACTCCAGAAATGGGTGCCGCTTTGTTAATGAAGTACGGAAAGGTCATTTCAACATGGCCAGATTCCGCTTCCAGCAACACTACCATCTGACGCAGCATCTGCTCAAAAGACTCAACGGTAATTTCGCGCTCATAACCATTCAAAATTTCCACAAAGCGCGACATGTGCGTGCCTTTGAAATTGTGTGGCAGATACACGTACATGTTGAACATGGCGATGGTATGCTGCACACCCCCGGTTTTATCAGCCACCTTGACAGGATGGCGAATAGACTTAATCCCGACCTTATCAATCGCTAGTTGGCGCGTATCAGGTGTGTTTTGTACGTCTGGAATAGCATCTGTATCACAACATTGGTTCATTCGTTTGTTCCTTCACAAGGCTTATCACTTTGCGCTAGTATAAGCCAAATCAATAGTTGAGTAAACTACTCGGGTAATAGCTTGAATAGACTGGATGATGCCAGCTTTATCCAGACCGCAACTTGCCAGTAATGCAGCATGATCACCATGTTCAACAAAACGATCAGGTAGCCCAAGTTGCAATACCATTTTGGTCATACCCTGCCGAGCAAGAGACTCCATCACGGCACTGCCTGCACCGCCCATTACCACGTTTTCTTCAATCGTCACGATCCATTCATGGGTTTCCGCCAACTGTTTGACCAACTCTTCATCCAGAGGTTTCACAAATCGCATATTGGCAACCGTGGCATCCAATGCTTCCGCTGCTTGCAGTGCAGGATTCAGCATGCTGCCAAATGCCAGTATCGCTATATTTCTGCCTTGTCGGCGAATTTCACCTTTACCGACAGGTAACACTTCCATTTTTTGCTGTACAACTGCACCTATCCCTGCCCCTCGTGGGTAACGAACCGCAGTTGGTGTATCCAGCTTGAATGCAGTAAATAGCATCTGACGACATTCATTCTCGTCGGACGGCGCCATCACAGTCATGTTCGGTATGCAACGCAGAAAGCTCAGATCAAAACTGCCAGCATGGGTTGGACCATCTGCCCCAACCAGTCCAGCCCGGTCAATGGCGAACACCACCGGCAAATTTTGTATAGCTATATCGTGAATCAACTGATCATATGCGCGTTGCAGAAATGTTGAGTAAATCGCCACCACCGGCTTCATACCATCACAAGCCAACCCGGCTGCAAAAGTCAGCGCGTGTTGCTCGGCAATGCCTACATCGAAATAGCGTGAGGGATATTCTTCTGAAAACCGCACCATGCCGGAGCCTTCGCGCATGGCCGGGGTAATCCCCACCATTCGTTCATCCAGGGCAGCCATATCGCACAGCCAATCCCCAAATACTTGCGTGTAGGTGGGTTTGACACTTCCTGGCTTCACACTGACCAAGCCGTCTTCCGGTTTGAATTTGGAAACGCCATGGTACAAACAGGGATCATCTTCAGCTAGTTTGTATCCCTTGCCTTTGCGGGTGACGATGTGCAGGAATTGCGGGCCGGATAGTTGCCGGATATTTTTCAATGTTGCAACGAGTACATCCATATCATGCCCGTCAATCGGGCCAATATAATTAAACCCAAATTCTTCGAACAATGTGCCTGGGGTAACCATGCCCTTGACGTGTTCCTCAGCGCGCTTGGCCAGTTCACGAATAGGCGGCACTGCGCCCAGGACTTTTTCGCCGCCTTTACGCACTGCTGTATAAAAACGACCCGACATGAGCTTGGCCAAATAGTTACTGAGCGCGCCTACATTCGGCGAAATGGACATATCATTATCGTTCAGAATAACCAGCAGATTGGCATCCATCGTTCCGGCATTATTCAACGCTTCAAAAGCCATGCCACCTGTCATTGCACCATCGCCAATGACGGCAACAGCACGCCGCTCCAGCCCTTGCGCTTTTGCTGCGGCAGCCATTCCCAGTGCCGCACTGATAGAGGTACTGGAATGACCTGTGCCAAAGGTGTCGAATTCACTCTCATCACGCTTTGGAAAGCCGGCAAGCCCCCCCAACATGCGCATACGGTCCATGGCTTTGCGACGGCCTGTGAGTATTTTATGCGCGTAAGTCTGGTGTCCCACATCCCAGACAACCCGGTCAGAAGGCGTATTAAAGACATAGTGCAAAGCAATAGTCAGTTCGATCGTCCCGAGGTTGGAAGCAAGATGCCCACCGGTTTTACCGACACTTTCAATAATGAATTCGCGCAACTCTTCTGCCAGCTGAGGTAACTGACGACGCTCTAGCAGACGCAGCTGTTCCGGCGAATCAATGGTATTCAATAGTTCATACATGCGCGTCAGAACTTCCTTAACACGATAAAATCACCCAACTCGCGCAATCGTTTGGCTTTATCACCAAAGATATTGAGGGAAGCCATGGCATCGCGGTGCAATTCATCGGCAAATGCGCGCGCTTTTTCTACGCCCATCAATGAAACATAGGTGGGTTTATTCTGCTTCGCATCTTTGCCGGCAGTTTTACCCAAAGTAGCGGTACTGGATTCCGCATCAAGAATATCGTCAACCACCTGGAATGCAAGGCCAATACACTTGGCAAAATGCTCTATTTTTTCCAGCGCAGCCTCATCCATCCCATTTCCACAATTGGCGCCAAGCATCACTGCGGCACGGATCAACGCTCCCGTTTTGTGAATATGCATGAATTCCAGCTCTGACAATGTCAGCATTTTACCGACGGAATCCAGATCAAAGGCTTGCCCGCCTGCCATGCCGCGAGAACCGGACGCCATCGCCAGCAGCTTGATCATTTTCAATTGCACCAGCGGGTCATCTGCCAGACCGGATTCGGCGATTAACTGGAACGCCAGACTCTGCAGACTGTCCCCAACCAGCAGTGCGGTGGGTTCGTTATATTCAACATGGCATGTCGGTTTGCCGCGCCGCAATTTGTCATCATCCATGCAGGGCATATCATCATGCACCAGAGAATAAACGTGAATCAGTTCTACACTAGCTGCGACAGTCTGGACACGGTTTATATCCGCGCCAGCAACTTCACCCGCTGCAAAAGCCAGTAATGGGCGAACACGTTTTCCACCGCCCAATACAGCATAGCGCATAGCATCATGCAGGCGCTGAGGGGCAATCTCTGCTGACGGCAGGCAACCGCCCAGGACAGTTTCCATTCGCTCCTGGTAGAGCCGCGCCCATTCTTGAAAATCAGTTGTTATCGTCTGCACTGGGGAAATTTTGTAAGGTATTGGCTTCGAGGATTTTTACTTGCTGCTGCGCGTCCTGCAATGCCTGCTGGCAAAACTGCAACAACTCTGTTCCGCGTTTATAGGATGAAAGAGATTGCTCAAGCGGCAATTGCCCCGCTTCCATGGTAGCGACAATGCTTTCCAGTTCGGCAAGTGCACTTTCAAATGTCTGGGTTGTTTGTGTCTTAGCGGTTTTAGTCATGTCCGCACTTTAAATTCTCAAAAATACCGCAATTTAGTAATCCGGGTCAACCAATATTCATGGGGAACCTATAATAGTAACTATTTTACAGAAATATTGCACCTTGCACTAATTTGCGAGAAAATAATCGGCTTTTTTTGTCGATTTGGGGTCAAGCCACTTGTTTTTGAGGGCTTGGCAATGATTCAACTCCGCTCGAATGTTACATTTCGGGCTAAGCCTTCGTTTATCGAGGGGATTTTATGTCTGATTTGGCCAACACTTCTGCTCTGCTGCATACATCACCGCAATTACCAGTTCAATGGTATAACGACCCTGCTATCTTCGAGATTGAGAAAAAAATCTTGCTGGCTAATAGCCCGGGTTACATTGGCCATGAGCTAATGGTTCCCAACATGGGTGACTACCATGTGCTGGATTGGATGAATAGCGCAAAAATGCTGGTAAAAAATGCAAACGGCGTTGAACTGCTTTCCAATATTTGCCGTCACCGCCAAGCCATTATGCTGGAAGGTCGTGGCAACACACCCAATATTGTATGCCCTGTACACCGCTGGACTTATGACAAGCAAGGCACCCTGCTGGGTGCGCCCCATTTTCCGGGCAACCCATGCTTGAATCTGGGCAAAACACCATTGCAAAACTGGAACGGTTTGCTGTTCAACGGCAAGCGCGACGTAGCCAAAGATCTTGCCAATCTGGGTGTGATAAACAACCTGGATTTTTCCGGCTTTATGCTGGACCGTGTCATGATCGACCACTACAACTTCAACTGGAAAACCTTCATAGAAGTGTATCTGGAAGATTATCACGTAGAACCCTTCCATCCCGGGCTGGGCAAATTTGTGACGTGCGACGATCTCAAATGGGAATTCGGCGAATGGTACAGCGTTCAGACAGTAGGTATTAACAACCGGTTAGCCAAACCAGGATCGCCCGTTTACCAGAAATGGCACGAGCAATTACTTAAATACAATGAAGGTAAAGTTCCCCCCCACGGTGCCATCTGGATGGTCTACTACCCCAACATTATGATTGAGTGGTATCCCCATGTGCTGGTCATCAGCACAGTCCAGCCCACTTCGGCAGAAACCTGCACCAACATTGTAGAATTTTACTACCTGGAAGACATCGCCTTATTTGAGCGGGAATTCGTCGAGGCAGAACAAGCGGCATATAAAGAAACCGCCATTGAAGATGACGAAATTTGTCGGCGTATGGATGCAGGTCGCAAAGCGCTTTATCTTGCCGGCGAAAATGATGCCGGACCTTACCAGTCACCAATGGAAGATGGTATGGTGCATTTTCACGAATTTATTCGCCGTGAAATCGGACCTCATATTGAAGGCTGATCAATCTCAATACCCGCACTCTCTTCGTAAATATCTGCCTCAGTCGCTTGCCATCATTGATGGCAAGCGGCATCTATCCAACAAAAGTACAGTTAACCCTGCACCTTCACGCAACAATAGCGAGCAAACATGAAATCTGGCTGGATGGTGGTAGCAGGCGTACTTTTTGCCTTGATGGGCGCATTCGTAAAGTTCGGATCAGAATATTTTTCCAGTGCTGAACTGGTATTTTATCGCTCACTCATCGGCCTGCTGGTGATTTATCTGATCGTCAAAACACAAAAACTGCCCCTCGCTACGCCTCACTGGAGAATGCATCTTTGGCGAGGCCTTTCGGGCTTTGTCGCGCTCATGTTTTTCTTTACTGCTATTGGTCAATTACCACTGGCCACCGCAATCACCCTCAATTACACCTCCCCGCTGTTTCTGGCATTACTGATTACTTTCTATCTGAAAGAACGCCCGCACTGGCCTTTAATTTTTTCGATCTTGCTCGGATTCACAGGGGTGATCCTGTTGCTGCGCCCAACCATGAACCACGGCCAGCTATCCGCAGGATTATTGGGATTAGCCTCCGGTTTTCTTGCCGGCATCGCTTACCTTAACGTAAAACAGCTGGGACAAATAGGCGAACCGGAATGGCGTGTTGTGTATTATTTCACGCTTATCTCCACCATAGGCGCGGGTATATGGATGATTTTCCACAGCTTTCATCCAGTCACCACGAAAGGTTTTTTATTGTTACTGGGGTTAGGCACTACCGCCACCCTGGCGCAACTGGCCATGACCCGCGCTTACCGGCTCGGATCCACCCTGATTGTGGCCAGCCTGGCTTACACTACGGTTATTTTCGCCAGCCTGTTGGGAATATTATTTTGGGGAGAAATTCTGTCACTCACATCCTGGATTGCCATTTTCATCATTGTCATCAGCGGCGTTATCAGTGTACGCACCACGCCAAAAATTTCTCATCCGAAAAATGAAACACCCACCTGAATCCTCAATTTCCACCTTATCTAGCAACACTTTCCACATTAACACCAGACATGCTTAATCTCTTACAACGAAATCATTTGAATCCTGACCT
Organism: Sulfurirhabdus autotrophica; assembly: GCF_004346685.1. Taxonomy (NCBI): domain Bacteria; kingdom Pseudomonadati; phylum Pseudomonadota; class Betaproteobacteria; order Nitrosomonadales; family Sulfuricellaceae; genus Sulfurirhabdus; species Sulfurirhabdus autotrophica. The sequence goes on along the minus strand of NZ_SMCO01000022.1, from coordinate 33,796 downwards.
CAAACCAAATAATCGAAAACATTTTACCCTGCAGTACAGTACCTGAAAACCTCATCAAGCGCCGTTGCAATGAAAAATTCATTCATTCAAAACCACCGTACAACACCTAACGAATTTACATCTAATGAATAACTTTCTGATTATGAACTACAATTGAATTGGTAAGAAAGTACTACCCGCAACATTGGAAGCCACTTGCCACAAACCGAAAGTATCCAGAGAGGAAGCTAAATCAAGCTTTTTCAACTATATCAATTGGAGGGCACCTTGAACAATTTTAAGAAATTAACTTGTGCAACTGTAATCTGTCTGGCGTTGCCTACTGCATCGCATGCGGCTTTGATTACCTTCGATTTCACTGGTGGGCTTGTAGTTGCGGATTCCACTGGCACCATTATTAAAAACAACAATTCACCGATTACACCCATAGCAGCAAGTTTAACTTACAACACGGATACTGGCATTGGGAATAGCGGTCTATCAATTACAATGAGTACATTCTTAGGGAGCGCCCCCACATTTCATGATATCAGCATGACCCGCCAATCCGGCAGCAATCTGATTACGGGACAAATACTGGTGGACTGGAGCGGTAGCTTGAATATGCCATTGCATATCGAATGGGATGCAACAGGCCTTTTTAACGCAATTAATTACGGCTTGCAAGCCGGCGATGTCATTAGTGGCAGTACTCTTTATCATGATACTAACGGCAATGGTTTATTCGACCAAGGGGAATATCTGACAAATGTATCCAGCGCTACCCCCTATTCCGACACGCTGCAGCTTCAACAAGGATATGGAACAAGCACACTCCAGGGATCTGCGCCAATGGCAGCGACAGCCGGAAGCCTGGGTCTGGCAAGTTCAGGATTAACTGGCATACGAGGATACTTTGATATAGGTAGCGGCAACAGCATGCATGTAGTTTCAGTCACCAGTGTTCCGGTTCCTGCTGCTGCATGGCTTTTCGGTTCTGGCTTACTAGGATTAACAAGCCTGGTGCGTATGCGTAAAGCATCCTAACTTAGCAATTGGTTAGCCAAAAAAAGTCCCGCTTTAGCGGGACTTTTTCATTAAATATCAAAGCAAGCACTGATCAAGTACAGCTTTTATTGGTTTTGCAATACAATCCCAGTAAATCCATCACACTCGCAAGCAGGACTTTTTAGGCATGGGACAAGAAATACCTCACACTCATTTTAGTGCCCATGACTTTTCCACATTCGAGAAACGATTGCGTGAAGAAACAGCACTCCTTGCACAAACCTTGCATTCTGGCCACTTTGGAGAATCTTGCTGTATGGGCGGCCTGGAACTGGAATCCTGGTTGCTGGACCACAATTATTTTCCAAATCCCAATAATGAAGCTTATCTCGCGCGCCTGAACAATCCATTGGTAGTGCCGGAGCTCTCCAAATTCAATGTGGAGTTAAATAGCACACCCCAGCAATTGCGTGGCGACGGATTGACTCGTATGGAAGCTGAGCTCACCGCCACTTGGCAGCATTGCCTTGAAGCTGCACACGAAATTGAAAGCGCGCTAATCATGATTGGCATTTTGCCTACCATACAGGAAAGTGAACTGACACTAGCCAACATGTCACCACTTAACCGCTATTTCGCGCTGAATACGCAAGTGCTGCAAAGCCGAAACGACCAACCGATTAAAATTGATATTGAAGGCGCCGAACATCTCCAAACGCTGCATCAGGACGTGATGCTGGAAGCCGCCACCACTTCCTTTCAATTGCACTTGCAAGTACCGGAAACGGAAGCTGTGCGTTATTACAACGCATCCGTGCTCTTATCGGCGCCAATGTTAGCGGCATGCGCAAACTCCCCCTTTCTGTTTGAAAAATCCCTGTGGGACGAGACACGTATCCCGTTATTTGAACAAGCCGTGGATAGCGGCACAACTAAGAAACGGGTGACTTTCGGTTCGGGCTACCTGCAGGAATCCATAATGGAGTGTTTTGCAGAAAATCTGGACAACTATCCGATACTCCTTCCCATGCATTTTGATACTGATATTACTGAGTTTAGTCACTTGAGACTACATAACGGCACAATCTGGCGCTGGAATCGCCCACTTATCGGCTTTGATGCAAACGGTACGCCCCATATTCGCATAGAACACAGGGTGGTTCCCGCTGGCCCCAGCATTGTTGATCAGATGGCGAATGCCGCATTCTATTTTGGTTTAGCCCATTTTTTGGCAAAATTAAACATTCCGCCAGAGAACACACTACCCTTTGTTACCGCACGAGAAAACTTTTACAGCGCCGCACGCCATGGTCTGTCTGCGAAAATCACTTGGTTAGACAATACGGTCACTGATACCCGTACTTTATTGTTGGAGGAACTGATCCCCATGGCCCGCCATGGATTAAAATTATTGGACGTTGATGAAGATGACCGAAAACGTTACCTTGATATCATTTCCACGCGGGTAAAAACCGGGCAAAACGGCGCTGCCTGGCAACGTGCTTTCATCGATAAGCACGGACGCGATTTTTTCAAATTAACAGCGGCCTATCTGGCGCATCAACGAAGCGGGCTGCCGGTTCACGAATGGAATCTTGATTAATGAATCTCACTGAGCTAAATGCACTACCTGACCGTTTCCTGGATATGGATGCGGCCAATTTACATAAAATTTTACCAGGCCCGACACTGATTCATTTACCGGGCAGACGTCAGGAACCATTATTTGTATCTATACTCTTGCACGGCAACGAAGACACAGGTTTGAAAGCGATTCAGTCTGTATTGCGCGGTTATCAAAACCGGGAGCTACCGCGTGCGCTCTCCCTTTTTGTCGGCAATGTTTCTGCAGCCCGCCTGGGGTTGCGGAGACTGGATGGGCAGCCTGATTACAACCGCGTGTGGCCAGGTGGTGAAGACAATTCTTCGGTTGAACAAAGCATCATGCATCAGGTTGTCGAATCCCTACGCAGCCGCAGTCCTTTTGCCAGTATCGACATTCATAATAATACCGGACTTAATCCCCATTACGCCTGCATCAACCGACTGGATCAACATTTCTTTCATCTTGCCACGCTATTTAGCCGTATTGTGGTGTATTTCATCCGGCCAACCGGAGTTCAATCCGCCGCCTTTGCCACGCTCTGCCCATCAGTAACCATTGAATGCGGCAAGACTGACACCCCTGGCAGTGAAGAACATGCCGCTGAATTTATCAATGCGTGTCTGCACCTCTCTGACTTTCCGGTCCATCCCATTGCCAAGCACGATATGGATTTATTTCATACTGTGGTCACGGTAAAAGTGCCGGAAAATATCGAATTCGGCTTTGGAACAAATCATCTCACGCTTAACTTTAACGAGAATATTGATCATTTTAATTTCAAAGAACTCAGCCCCGGCACTCCCTTTGGTCATTGCCAAGGCAACCACTTACCCATTCTGGCAATCGACGAAGGTGGCAATGATGTCAGTGAAAGTTATTTTATGGTGAAAGGCAATCAAATAGTTTTGCGACGACAATCCATGCCTGCAATGTTGACGAGAGACGAGCGAGTTATCCGGCAAGACTGCCTGTGTTATTTAATGGAGAGAATTGACCCAGGCACGACACCCCATCAGCTGAAATGAATTTGCCGGGCACTCAAATCTCGCTTATATTGATTTCAGAAACCACACCAATAAAAAGGGTCACTACATGATTGCAATAAAACTGGAAAAAGATACCGTCAACCTGGCTGTTTTAGGTGAATTCACCTTATCAGACTACAAAGAATTTGAAGCAGCAGTTCTATATGGCCTGAAATTTAAAGGCACACTCAATCTCTTAATTGATTTGCGCGACATGTCTGGCTTTACCGTGGATGTAGCATGGGAAGAAATAAAATTCAGCCGTGAACATCAATTTGATTTCAACAAGATTGCAGTCGTTACTAAGGAAAAATGGATCAGCTGGAGTGCGTGGATTCAACGCCTTTTCCTCGACGCCAAAATCCAGATATTTGAAGATTATGATGTTGCACATAACTGGATCATACCCGGCTAAGCTCGCTCAGGCATAAAAGAACGGTATGCGCCTGCTCGCTGATACTGTTCTGGTTATCCACTTTTTTTTTGTATTGTTCGTGGTCGTAGGATTGTGCCTGATCTGGATAGGCGCATTTCGCAATTGGCAGTGGATACGCAACTTCTGGTTTCGTATACTCCATCTGCTTGCTATTCTTTTCGTTGCTATCGAAACATTGTTCGGTAAAGTATGCCCGTTGACCACATGGGAAGACTTGCTTCGCGGCACCCGAACTACTCAACCAGGCTTTATTCAGCGTTGGGTATCGCGACTGCTGTTCTATGACTTTCCTGAAACTGTATTCACAGTCATTTACCTGATTTTTGCTATGGCAGTCATTTTAAGCATGATCGTTATCAAACCAACATTACCGCAAAAATACTCAAGCAAACCACCGGAACCTTTTTCCGATACATAAGCAAATCATATATAACCTGGGCATGAAAGCATGCCCAACTTTTTCCCCTGCCAGCAAAATTAAATGGCATAATAAATTGGCAAGCCAAAAATATAAAAACTCAACAGCAATCATCACCACATTCCAACTTAAAAGCGTTTGCATTTTTCTTAACCGGGGTTGCATGAATATGCATTTTTCGCGTCTACTGACAGTCAGCCTGTGCGCTTTACTGTTGAATGCCTGCTCGATGGGGCAAATCGTTGCTCGCTCTACTGTCAGCATCATGGACAGCGGCGTAATTGCCATGAATCACGAAACGGATCTGGAGTTAGCCAAGGCAGCTATTCCAGCCAATATCAAGTTGGTTGAAGGCATGATTCAGGAAGTGCCAACCAATCGTGAATTACGTATCTATGCCGCCCAAGGTTTTTATGGTTACGCCTTTGGATTTGTTGAAGACGAAAATCATGAACGTGCCTCCAGCCTTTACCAAAGAGGACTTAAACACGCGTTTGCAGCTCTGGCAACGTTTGGATTGAAAGGGGATATTCAGTCCATGCGTAACGACACCCTCCAGCAAAACATATCGCATCTCGATAGCAATGCTGTGCCGGCGCTATTCTGGGCAGCTTCCAATTGGGCCAAATTAATTGACTTGAACCGTGACGATCCAAGCCGCATTGCCGAATTAAGCAAAGTTTCATCACTCATGCAACGGGTCATTGAACTGGATGAAAATTATTACTACGGCGGCCCCCAATTATTTTTTGGGGTATGGCATGGTAGCAGACCCCCCATGCTGGGAGGGGATTTCGCCTTATCCGAAAAGCATTTCAAAAAAGCGCGAGATCTGACCCAAGGTAAATTGCTTATCGTTGATTTACTCTATGCACAATATTTATCCGTTCAGCAAGCAGACCGCAAAACGTTTCATGACAAATTAACTGCCATAGTGAACGCACCACCGGACATTTTTCCTGAAATGGCTTTGGTCAACGCCATTTCCCAACGTAAAGCACGCTTGCTACTCACTAAAGAGGGGGAATTATTTTGAAGGTAAAACAACTGGGTTTGTTGCTACTGCTGCTATGTGCATTTACAGTAAGGGCTGATGATACTTATATACTCAAATTTGCAACGCTTGCCCCAGCGGGTTCAACGTGGATGAATGTCATTAAAGCCTGGTCTGAAAAAGTTTCCAAAGAGAGTCAGGGGCGCCTTCAATTTAAATTTTATCCGGGTGGTGTTTCTGGTGACGAACCTGACATGCTGCGCAAAATTAAATACGGCCAACTCAATGGCGCAGCAATAACCGGCCATGGCATTGGCAATATATACTCACCTGCACGGGTACTTGAAATGCCGTTTTTATTTCGTACCTACGCTGAAGTGGATTATGTACGCGCCAAGCTCATGCCAGAAATTCAGGCTGGTTTCCGCAAAAATGACTACGAATTATTGGGATGGATGGAAGTAGGATTTGTACGAATTTTTTCCAAAACCCCTATTAACTCTATGGCAGAACTGAAAAAACACCGAATCTGGCTATGGGAAGGAGATCCACTTGCTACGGCTTTTTTTGCCGCCAGTGGTATATCCCCCATTCCACTCCCTATTACTGAAGTATTTACCAGCTTGTCTACTGGGTTGATCGATACCACTCTTGCTCCACCACTTGGCGCTATCGCCCTGCAATGGTTCACCAAAACACCTTATATGACTGAGGATGCTATGGCAGATGGCATTGGCGGACTGGTTGTATCCAGCAAATTCTTTAACAAACTTCCTAAAGACTTGCAGGGACTATTGCAACGCACCGGTAACGAGGTAAGTCAGCAATTGCTAACCGAAACGCGTAAAGACAACGAAAAGAGCGTTGCCGTTTTACAAAAAAATGGCATTACCGTTACCCCCGCGTGGAAAGAATCTGAAACTGAAATCAACAGCATCCGTGACCGTGCAGCAGCAGATCTGGCAAAATCCAATTACATTCCTGCAGAAGTCTATGACCGTGCCCGAAAAGCACTCGTAGAATTTCATCAGAAAAAGTAACAGGTAAATGGAAGCCTATACTCGGAACCGCTCTCTGTTCGCGAAAATCGAGAGCAAACTGACTCGGATTGAAAGCCTGATTGCCAGCATTAGCATGGTAATCATGCTGGTTTTGTCCTTGCTGGAAATTATTTTGCGCAATTTTTTTCATACAGGGATACCTGGGGCTTCAATTCTTATCCAGTATCTGGTGTTATGGGTCAGCTTCTTTGGGGCCATATTAGCTGTTCGCGAGCGCCACATTAAAATCGACGTCGCCATTGCCTTTGTAAATGATATCTGGCGCAGAAGATTAGAGCGCCCTATTTTCCTGTTTTCCACACTGGTGTGCGGAATCCTGTTCTGGCATGCGTCACGATTCTGGTGGGACGAATGGGCATCCAGCAACCCTGATGAGCGATGGGTTGCTGCTTTAGGCATTATCTTTCCCGTGACCTTCTGTCTGCTAATGCTCCACTTTGCTCTGCGCGCCATCATTGGCCCACGATCACCTAAGCGCGTTGTAAAATGACAGCCACAATCGTCATTATGTTACTTGCCCTGGCAGCGCTTGGCGTGCCACTTTTCATCATCATTGGCGCTGGTGGACTGGTGGCGGTATGGTCTGCCGGCCTCGACCCAGCCGTGCTCATGATAGAAATGATGCGGCTGGCAACTTCGCCCAATCTCATGGCTATCCCCCTTTTCACACTGGCTGGCGTCGTACTATCCAAAGGGGGGGCGCCAGAACGCTTAATCAAATTATTCACTGCTGGATTTGGCTGGATGCCAGGTGGTCTGGCTGTCGTCGTCCTGATCACCTGCGCATTTTTTACTGCGCTTTCTGGTGCATCTGGCGTCACTATTCTGGCATTAGGGGGGTTGCTCTACCCCATGCTGTTGAGAGAGGGCTATACCAAACGGTTTTCACTGGGACTGCTCACCAGTTCCGGCTCTCTTGGCCTGCTATTCCCACCCAGCATGGTTGTGCTGCTATATGGCATTGTTGCTGGCGTCAATATTGAGCAAATGTTCAAAGCAGGCTTTATTCCCGGCGTTATTTTATTAACCATGCTCGCGCTATACAGCATTTTTGCCGGGCACAAGCTTGAAATAAAAAAACACCCCTTTTCCTGGAAGGTACTGAAGCGTGCTATTCGCCATGGTGTGTGGGATTTATTGTTACCCGTTGGTATCATTGTTGGCTTACTAGGTGGTTATGTCACGGTTACTGAAGCTGCAACCTGTACTGCAGCCTATGCCATTTTTCTGGAAATGGTGATACATCGTGACCTGAATCCCATTACGCAAATGCCCGGCTTTGGAAAAGACAGAAGTTTGCTGGAAGGTATTTTCAGGGAAGCCAGTGTGTTGAGTGGCAGCTTGATGATTATCCTGAGTGTAGCAATGGGGTTAACCAACTCCATGATCGATGCGCAAATCCCCATGAAAGTCATGGCACTGCTGGAACAGGATGTCACCAGCAAAATGCAATTCCTGATGTTGCTCAATTTATTTCTGCTGCTGGTAGGCGCGGTAATGGATATTTTTTCCGCAACCATTGTTATCGTACCGCTTATTCTGCCCCTGGCACACCGATTTGGCGTAGACCCCATCCACCTTGGTATTATATTTCTCGCTAATCTGGAAATTGGCTACATGACGCCCCCGGTTGGCATCAACCTGTTCCTTGCCAGCCAGCGTTTCAAAGAGCCTATGCTGAGCCTGTTCCGGGCTTCTTTGCCATTTTTATTTATCATGCTGCTGTGGCTTATCATGGTGACCTATGTGCCGACGCTCTCATTATGGTGGCAATAATATTGACATAAGAACGATCGTTCGATAAGCTATTCCCATGACGAACGATCAACATTATCTCGGCCAATTGCAGGACTTTTACGCAGAACACCGCGTACTTCCAACCTATGCAGCAATGGGCCAACTGCTCGGCCTCAAATCCAAATCATCCGTAGCAGCGCTAGTGGCCAGACTGAAACTAGCCGGATACTTAGGCAATGCCCCTGATAAGCGCTTAAAACCTGTCGAAAAATTCTTTGAACGCGCTTTGGCCAGTAGTTCTGTGCGCGCAGGCCTGCCCAATTCAATTGATGATATTTCCAGCGAAGCGCTGACCATTGATGACTACCTGGTGGAACGTCCTTCTCAAACCGTACTGGTGCGCGTTAAAGGGGATTCCATGATCGATGCAGGCATTCATGAAGGGGATATCGCCGTCGTAGAACGAAAGCCTGCCGCAAATATTGGCGACATTGTCGTCGCTATTGTGGACAATGAATTCACACTCAAATATTTGCAGCGAGAAAAAGGCAGCTTTGTGCTCCATCCTGCCAATCCGGCTTATCCGGTAATCAGACCTAAAGGACAGTTGGAAATATTTGGGGTGATGGTAGGGTTAGTCAGAAAGATGAAGAGCTAATCAATCATATTTTTCTGAACTTTTTAGCAGAAATACGTGACATTTTCTGAATCATTCTACTTATACAACCACACTAAATTGATCAACAAAAGCATTACATACGGGTACGCGACCGTAGGCCGAACAGAATTGGCAAAATACTCTCTGACCAACCCCAGTGCGCCAGGCCGTGAAACCTGCCAGATTGAATGCAACTGAAAAGCTGCTGCTTCAGCTTCAGCTTCAGCTTCAGCATTTCCGCCTTGTTTAATCATGCTTTCAACCATCAATATCCGTTCACCAAGTCGAGATTGATAGGTTTTCCAGATAGCTTCCTGCAACCACAAAACCAAAACCATCAAACCGGATAAAATCCCATTAAGGGACATAACCAACCCAATGAAGAATAAAACAACACTCGTCAGTTTGATGTAAACCGCAATCTTTTCATATTGCTCGTAATTGTTCTGTAACGCTACCCACTCCTGCACCAACAACCCACTTTCTGAATTTAGCATGTCAGTCTCCACCACCACATCCACTCCCGCAACTTGATCCGCCATCACTTGAATCAGACATACCATCAAAAAAGCCCCCTGATTCCGAACCTGAACCAGAGCTACCTGAACACCCGGAAGTACAACCAATATCACCGGCACAATAACCAGAACCATAAGCAGGCGAATTAGGGGCCCTACAATTTAAGGTATACACAAATCCATTCGGAATATTCAGCATGGCATCAATACCAAAAATCAATGGCAATTTATTCGGAGAAACCGGATTAATTTTTTCCTTGGCACAAGCCAACCGCCATGTACGCTTTATCCCCTCCTGCGCAAGAGTTGGAGAGCGCATTGCCTCTGTCGGCGTATGATGCAAAAATCGTCCCAGCGCTTTCTGACTGAAGTCCTTATACACTCGCGTGTGTAAAATAAACTCATGCCAGGCATCATCCACCACCTGAGATGGCATCGCTACCATACTGCGCTTTGCTTGATTACAAATATAGAAATAATCACGCAAAGCCTGAAATACCAAGCTAATCTGTTCGTCTGATAAGAACGGATATTTTTTTAAGATTTTATTTTTGATTGAACTGTGAAAATGAAATTTCTTGATGTATACAAGCCGCTTGGCACGAATACGCTTAAGCGCAATAAATGACATTCCAAGCAAGGATAAGGATGCAATTATTACAGTGGGCCACCCCATGTTTTCCCCATATAAAAATGCAAACAGAATTGTACGATTCTAACGTTCAAAAATACTTTTACCGGAATAATTTCACGGCAAAGCCACCATTCTTCAAGTAATCACTGTCGGTTCTTCACGCCCTGTTCGCTGCTTTAACTCCGTAATTTTCAAAGCCACTTGAATTAGCTCGGCAAGTGCTTGTTGCGCATCCAGATGATGATTGGCGACTTCCGGATCATAGGCTTCAAGATAAATACGCAGTGTTGCGCCCTCAGTGCCTGTACCAGACAAGCGCACAATAATGCGTGAATCATCAGTAAAAATAATTCTTATACCCTGACCATTACTTACACTTCCATCTACTGGATCGGTATAGCTAAAATCATCGCAAAGCTTCACGGTATATTTGCCAAAATTGGCGCCCGCAAGGCTCTGAAAGCTGGCTTGCAGGTGGCGCATTACCCCTTGAGCATCTTCAACTGGCAAGCCTTCGTAATCATAACGAGAGTAAACATTTCGACCAAAGTGTGCCCAGTGTTCGCGAACAATTGCTTCAACTGACTGATCCCGTGCGGCAATGATGTTGAGCCAGAATAAGACAGCCCATAAACCATCTTTTTCACGTACGTGATTGGAACCGGTACCAAAGCTTTCTTCGCCGCATAATGTGACTTTTCCGGCATCCATCAGATTACCGAAAAACTTCCAACCGGTGGGTGTTTCAAAACAGGGAATGTTCATAGCCCGGGCAACACGGTCAACTGCTGCACTGGTAGGCATAGAACGAGCCACACCAGCCAGCCCACCTTTATAAGCGGGAACTAGACTAGCGTTTGCAGCAAGTATGGCAAGACTGTCTGAGGGAGTAACGAAAAACTGCTTACCCAGAATCATGTTACGGTCGCCATCACCATCAGAAGCCGCACCAAAGTCAGGGGCATTGTCAGCGTACATAGTTTTCACCAGTTCAGGCGCGTAGGTAAGGTTAGGATCGGGATGACCACCGCCAAAATCTTCCAGCGGAACTGCATTCATCAGACTCTCTGCAGGCGCACCAAGGCGATACTGTAATATCTCCGCAGCATAGGGACCGGTCACTGCATGCATGGCATCAAACTTGATCCGAAAATCTCCCGCCAGCAAATTACGAATAGCAGCAAAATCAAATAGTGATTCCATCAGTTCTGCATAGTCGCTAACCGGATCTATGACTTCTACGATCATATCGCCAAGTTTGCTTGTTCCTATCGTATCCAGTTCCACATCTGGCGTATCCAGCAACTGATATTGGCCAATTATTTTACTTGCCGAAAAAATGGCCTCGGTTACTGTTTCGGTAGCAGGACCACCGTTGCTACTGTTGAATTTGATGCCAAAATCACCGTCCGGTCCGCCCGGATTATGGCTGGCAGAAAGAATAATGCCGCCAAAAGTCTTATATTTACGTATCACACAAGAAGCTGCAGGGGTTGAGAGTATCCCGCCTTGCCCCACCAGTATTTTACCAAAGCCGTTTGCTGATGCCATTTTCAGAATCACCTGAATTGCCGGGCGATTGTAGTAGCGACCATCGCCACCCAATACCAGCATCGCGCCTTTTGGCGCATTGATACTATTAAAAATGGCCTGTACAAAATTTTCCAGGTAATGCGGCTTTTGAAATGCGCTAACTTTCTTGCGTAAGCCCGAAGTACCAGGCTTTTGATCCAGAAATGGCTGCGTGGAAATAGTGCGTATGCTCATAAAAATTCCTTGGGGAGACGAATAATCGATTTACGTGAACATTTTTCAATATCATACCACCAGATACCCGCAAAGAGCCTCGTGACAACCATCGTATGCCTATAAGCGTGCTATTATCTAAATAATATAAATTTATGCTTTCCCACTTAATTTTAGCCTTACGCCCACAAATCAGGTCTTTGGTTTATGCAAAACCCGCTGATTCCAGAAATTCTGACTTTACTCCACCGCAACCCCAATGGCATCAGTGAACATTTAATTCTGAAGGCACTAAAGGATCATACTGGCTTTACAGAGATCGCCGACCAAGGTCACTTGGCCTTGTTTCAGAAACACTTTATGGTGATGAATGCGCTCTACCAACTTCAGAACAGCCTTTGGAATGAAGAACAATTGACATTAAAAATTTCGCCACTGCAAATACAGCTACACCCTTGTGATAGACAGGGAAACCTTGGAAGTTTGGCATTGGCTGAAAGTACGGCTTTAAGAAGCTACTATCTGGATTGGCACAATTTTAAGAACACTTCTGAAGAGGAGGTATCGGCATTACTACATAACTTTTGGCGGCGTTTCATTAATACTGACGATCGAGCTGCTGCCATGCAGGCACTCAATTTAAAATTTGGGGCTTCTGCCGATGAAATTACCCGACGTTACCGCGAACTGGCTGCGATACATCATCCCGATAAGGGAGGAACACAAGAAACATTTATTCATATTCGCCAAGCTTTTGAGGTACTAAGGGAATACTGAACAATTAATGCGAAACTTAGTTTTCAGAAGTGAATGGAGGAAATCCAGACCAAAAAAAACCCCGGTATCCGGGGCTTTTTCTATTCACAAAGAAGTTAAGCTTTGCGATTCTTACGGGCCAAGCCTGCAGCCAGCAAACCAATACCAAACAAACCTAGTACGGTAGGCTCAGGAACCCGGTTTGTAATCCGGCTATCATTGTCCGTGTCCTGCACAAAAGCAAAATCCCCACGCAACCCATCTGTAAAATCAACGGTGACAACATGCCACAAATCACCAACAGGTGCGGCACCAGTCAGCGCCACCTGATCGGAAAAAGTGACTAATGCATTGATTGTGCTATCCGTAAATGATAAATCATGGCCATTTGCCGAACCATTTGTCCCAGGAGCTGGTAGTGAACGGTCAAATACAGTAAAACCAGTATTGCCATTCAGAATCAGTTGCGTAATCGCACCCAATTGCGCAGTAGGGCTAAACACAAAATTCCATAATCCAGCAAAGGAGTCACCCGTTAAAGAAAGTCCCCAGCCGGAACCTGTTACACCACCTGAAGTAGGGCCAGTGTCAGCCCATGATACGGTCTGAGTAAGTCCACCAGAAAAGGTTGCAGTAACCTGCATGCCATCCATCATTGCGCCATCAGTAGAAAACCCTGTAAGACTAGGAATAGTGCTAGTTGTTGTAGCATCAGCAGCATAGGTCACTAATGCGTGCGCAGGAGTTGCAGTAAGTGCGTAAACTGAAAAAAGACTTAAGGCCAATTTAGAAATTTTATTGAGTTTCATGATGTACTCCAGTTGAATAATGTAATGACAAATATAAATATAGCTCTTTACGTTAAAGCTAAGCACATTTCATGCCACAAATAACAAAGTAATAATAATCAATGTGTTACAAATTCATGCATTATTTTTGCAGTTTTTTTAACTGATTTTTGTAAAATATTTCGACAAAATCCAAGTTAATGCTACATAAAATCACTTCATCTATATTATTCAAATTGCAATGCTCGCTAATTATCAATAAATTAAATCCCTTTATGTGTTTTTTTAAAACATGTAAAGAATACCGACATAAATTTCCATATATAGACGACACTACCATTGCATTAATGAGTAAATGATAAAATTTTCAGCACACATTTTTCCTAAGCGCTGCATAAACAGTACAATACAACCCTTAACATTCACTCAAACCTATTATGCTGAGCTACCGTCACGCTTTTCACGCTGGCAACCATGCTGACGTATTAAAACATTTTGTTGAACTACAACTGCTGAACTATCTGAATCAGAAGGACAAACCTTACTGGATGATAGATACCCATGCCGGAGCAGGCATGTACGCATTGGACGAAGGCTATGCCGTTAAAAATGCCGAATTTATGAGTGGCATTGCACGATTGATGGCCCGAGATGACTTGCCACCGCCCTTAGCTGAATATGTGTCATTGGTACAGGGGTTAAACCCACATGGAGGACTCAAGCTATATCCCGGTTCTCCCTGGATAGCCATGCAAGCTCTACGTACGCAAGATCAGTTGCGCTTGTTTGAGCTACATCCGACGGATAACAAATTACTATGTGACAATTTCAGTAATGCAGGCCGTAAAGTCAAAATTGAAGCCACAGATGGCTTTGCCGGTCTCAAAGCATTGTTACCACCCGCGCCACGCCGGGCTTTTATCTTGATTGACCCACCTTATGAAGAAAAACAGGATTACCAGCGCGTCCCTGCTGCATTAAAAGACGCGCTCATACGCTTCGAAACTGGTATTTATGCGGTCTGGTATCCTTTATTGCAACGCCATGAATCGCAGCACTTTGCTGAAAATCTCAAACGACTATCTCCTAAAAGCTGGTTACACGTCAGCCTGACCGTTAATTCCCCATCTACTGATGGTTTCGGCATGCATGGTAGCGGCATGTTCGTCATTAATCCACCATGGACGTTGAAAAGCACACTGAAAACGGTAATGCCCTATCTTGTTGATGTACTGGGGCAGGATATGACTGCGACTTTTAAACTTGAGTCACAAGAAGCGTAATCGCCAAATAAATCCTTTAATTCAACCATAGCTTGGCCTGCATCAGCTAAATTTTTTCTTTCCTCGCCCTTCTCCTCGCCGTTGAAGTGGTTCATCTATCTCCGGCGTATTATCTACTTCTATTTCACGCCATTCACCTGGTTTCAAACCCTGAATCGTCCACTCCCCCACTGAATACCGAATCAAGCGTAATGTTGGCAATCCAGCTTTTGCTGTCATCCGCCTGATTTGTCGATTTTTACCTTCAATAATCACTATTTCCAGCCATGTATCTGGTATATTTTTGCGCTCTCTAATAGGTGGATTCCGCGGCCATAAGCCTTGCGGTTCATCAATAATATTTGCGATAGCAGGCTGCGTTACGAAATCCCCTAAATCCATCCGTTCCCGCAAGGGTCTTAACGCTGCATCATTCGGCGCCCCTTCAACTTGCACCAGATAAGTCTTCGGCTGTTTATGGCGCGGATGAGAAATACGGTGTTGTAAAGCACCGTCATCGGTTAAAATAAGCAGGCCTTCGCTGTCAGTATCCAACCTGCCTGCTGCATAGACACCTGGCATTTTCAGGTAATCTTTTAAGGTAGGATGTTTGTTGTCAGGTGTAAACTGGCAAATGACACCATAGGGCTTATTAAATAAAATTAAGCGTGACATAACCAACTCGAGAATAGACAGGATTAACTAGGTTAACAGGATTCCAAAACAAGTAGAACCATGTTAATCCCGTCCGTTTTTAATCTAGGAGCAACAATGGCTTACAAACATATCAAAGTGCCGGCAAATGGTGAGAAAATTACTGTGAACAGTGATTTCACACTATCAGTTCCCAATTGCCCTGTCATCCCATTCATTGAAGGCGATGGAATCGGCGTAGATGTCACTCCCGTTATGCGTAAAGTGGTGGATGCCGCAGTCGCAAAAGCCTATGACAGCAAGAAAAGTATTGCCTGGATGGAAGTATATGCCGGCGAAAAGTCCGTCAAAGTCTATGGCGACGATACATGGCTACCTGAAGAAACAGTTGAAGCTGTTCGTGAATATGGCGTTTCAATTAAAGGTCCGCTTACTACACCCACATCCGGTGGCATGCGCTCATTGAACGTAGCACTGCGCCAGATGCTGGATTTATACGTCTGTCTACGCCCGGTGCGTTATTTTAAAGGTGTTCCCAGCCCGGTTAAAGAACCAGAAAAAGTAGATATGGTGATCTTCCGTGAAAACACAGAAGATATTTATGCGGGTGTGGAGTGGGAAGCAGGCTCCCCAGAAGTAAAGAAACTGATTGAATTCCTGCAGAAAGAAATGGGTGTGACCAAAATCCGCTTCCCGGAAACTTCCGCTATCGGCATTAAGCCTGTTTCCGTTGAGGGCAGCGAACGTCTGATCCGCAGAGCCATCCAGTATGCCATTGACAACAATCGACGCTCCGTTACTTTGGTTCACAAAGGTAACATCATGAAATTCACCGAAGGGGGGTTCAAGAAATGGGGTTACGAACTTGCTAAACGAGAATTTGGCGGAGTAGAAATTGACGGTGGCCCATGGGTAAAGTTACCCAATGGAATTGTGATTAAAGATGTGATTGCTGATGCCTTTCTGCAGCAAATTTTATTGCGCCCAGCCGAGTATGATGTGATCGCAACGCTAAATCTGAATGGTGATTATGTATCTGATGCACTTGCAGCAGAAGTAGGGGGAATCGGCATTGCGCCTGGTGCCAACTTGTCAAACGATGTTGCCATGTTTGAAGCGACCCACGGTACAGCACCCAAATATGCGGGAAAGGACTATGTAAATCCGGGTTCGATTATTCTGTCTGCTGAAATGATGCTGCGACACCTGGGTTGGCTGGAAGCAGCGGATTTAATCGTTAAAGGCATGGATGGTGCCATAGCCGCAAAGACCGTTACCTATGATTTTGCACGTCTAATGGAAGGCGCTACTGAAATATCTTGTTCAGCATTTGGACAAGCCATGATAGACAACATGTAAGAGCAAACACAGGCACTAACGGCATATTGTGTCGCTATTGCCAACACATTCAATGCTCTTCCGGCCCCATATACTCCATACGGAAAGGATGTGCCTGAGGAATTTTAACACCCTTATCACGTAGCAACGCAATTAGCTCATCAGCCAGAGGCCCCAGATCTGCCCGCTGCTTTTCCAATCCTTGAAGCAGAAGAGCTGCCTCGCTCGTGGGCACACTCACGCTCACATGTGCTTTATCTAATTCTTTGATATCCATTTATCGTCCTCTTCCTAAAAGAACGACCTATTCCTAACTGGAATGGCGTTCAAGCGGCTCCCAAGGATGTGGCGGTTGACGAAAAATATTCACTGCATCAAACCTTGCCTCATTGATCAGATAGCCAAAATTAAGTACCGCAGTTTGCGCATCTTCTGCATGCTGGATAATCTGTCTTGCCAGTGTTTTTCCTTCTGACTGGGTCAACTCGATAACAAGACTCCCATTCTCTTCCTGATGAATTTTCATAGCACATACCTTGTTAGGATTAGTAATACAGAGCATCAGCCACCAACACACAAAAATGTATTAGCCATAAATGTACTTTAGCATCAGGTATGAAAATTACCAGATGAAAATCAATGTTTTTGAATAAATAAACTGAAGGGTGAATCTGAGGGGTAAAACTGGAGGGATAATCTGAAGCCGGGCGGGTAAACCGCCCGGCTCAGGATGTTTACACAGCCTGAATATTGGAAGCTTGTTTGCCTTTTGGACCTTGAGTCACATCAAAGCTCACTTTCTGGCCTTCCTTAAGGGTCTTGAAACCACCCATATTAATTGCTGAGAAATGTGCAAAAAGATCTTCACTGCCATCATCAGGTGTAATAAAACCAAAACCTTTAGAATCATTGAACCACTTAACTGTACCTGTTGCCATTGTGTTGCCACTCCTAAAAACTCGGGCGCGCGCCCGTAAAAACTGTTTGAGTTCCAAGACCGCAAAAATAATGGCAAAACCAGAACAGCGGAAAAACTTGTATCAAACACCCATTAGCTTTTTACTACTTATTTATCAAACCAGTCAAGCATTTTTCTAATATTTTTTATTTATTTGGCAAGAACCCTTGAAAAATTCGCCATATCGCTCAAAATAACAACAAGTATCCTTTTTTATCGAGACAATCAGTAGTATGGCAACTAAACATCATGAAAACACAATTCTAGAATCTCGCGAGAGTAAAATTAAACCGCCACCTATGTTCAAGGTGCTATTGTTGAATGACGATTACACGCCAATGGATTTCGTGGTGCTGGTGTTACAAACTTTTTTTTCACTGGCCCGTGAACAAGCAACGCAAATAATGCTCAAAGTACATAGGGACGGTGCAGGTGTATGCGGAGTCTTTCCAAAAGACATTGCTGCGAGTAA
Organism: Sulfurirhabdus autotrophica; assembly: GCF_004346685.1. Lineage (NCBI taxonomy): Bacteria > Pseudomonadati > Pseudomonadota > Betaproteobacteria > Nitrosomonadales > Sulfuricellaceae > Sulfurirhabdus > Sulfurirhabdus autotrophica. Next base: position 15,748 of record NZ_SMCO01000022.1, on the reverse strand, counting down.
AGTAGAACAAGTACTGGGATTTGCCCGACAGAATCAACATCCGCTGCAATGCGTGATGGAGGAAACGTAAGATGATTGCACAAGAACTTGAAGTAAGTTTACACATGGCGTTTATGGAAGCACGTCAGCGCCGACACGAATTTATTACTGTTGAGCATCTGCTATTAGCCATGCTGGACAACCCTTCGGCTGCCGAAGTGTTACGCGCATGCGCAGCAAACCTGGATGATATGCGCAAGTCTCTGACTGATTTTGTCACTGAGCATACGCCCACCGTTGCCGGTACAGATGAAGTAGACACTCAGCCGACCCTGGGTTTTCAGCGCGTGATCCAGCGCGCCATATTGCACGTACAGTCTTCCGGCAAAAAAGAAGTGACTGGCGCGAATGTGCTGGTAGCCATTTTTGGTGAAAAAGACTCCCACGCAGTTTACTTCCTGCAACAGCAAGGCATTGCGCGACTGGATGTCGTGAACTTTATTTCTCATGGTGTCAGCAAAGTCCCCCAAGGCCCGATAGCACGCCCTGATTCTGAACAGGAAGTGGAGCAGGAAGCAGCACCAGCTACCGCTCTTGAAAACTACACCATGAACCTCAATACCCAGGCGCTGGCGGGGAAAATTGACCCGCTGATTGGTCGCGCTCACGAACTGGAGCGCGTCGTACAGACGCTGTGCCGCCGCCGTAAAAACAATCCTCTGCTGGTCGGCGAGGCAGGTGTCGGTAAAACTGCCATTGCCGAAGGATTGGCAAGACGCATTGTCGATGATGATATACCTGAAATTTTGAAGGGTAGTGTTGTATACGCATTGGATATGGGTGCCCTGCTTGCCGGCACAAAGTACCGTGGCGATTTTGAACAACGCCTGAAAGCGGTTTTGAAACAGCTATACGACAATCCCAATGCAATTTTGTTTATTGATGAAATTCACACATTGATTGGTGCTGGCGCTGCCTCTGGCGGAACGCTGGACGCGTCCAATTTGCTTAAGCCGGCGCTTTCATCCGGTCTGCTCAAATGCATTGGCGCAACCACCTATCAGGAATACAGAGGGATTTTCGAGAAAGATCACGCTTTGTCACGTCGCTTCCAGAAAATTGATGTGCCAGAACCTAGCATTCAGGAAACCATTGCGATTCTACGCGGACTGAAATCCCGTTTTGAAGCCCATCACAATGTAAAATACACAGCGTCTGCCCTCACTACTGCAGCAGAACTTTCAGCACGCTACATCAATGATCGCCATCTTCCGGATAAAGCCATAGATGTCATCGACGAAGCAGGTGCGGCACAGCGCATTCTGCCAAAATCGAAGCAGCGCAAAACCATCACAAAACATGAAATAGAGGAAATCGTCGCAAAAATCGCACGTATTCCGCCCCAAAACGTTTCCAGCGATGACCGTGATGCACTAAAAAATCTGGATCGCGATCTCAAAGCTGTGGTTTATGGTCAGGATAAGTCCATTGATGCGCTTTCATCAGCCATTAAGATGTCTCGCAGCGGGTTGGGTAATCCACAAAAACCGATTGGATCTTTTCTCTTCTCCGGCCCAACTGGTGTAGGTAAAACCGAAGTTGCCAGACAACTTGCCTATGCACTCGGAATCGAGCTAATTCGTTTTGACATGTCGGAATACATGGAACGCCATGCTGTTTCCCGCATGATTGGTGCCCCTCCCGGTTATGTCGGATTTGATCAGGGCGGACTACTCACCGAAGCCATCACCAAGCATCCCTACGCCGTGCTGTTACTGGATGAAATTGAAAAAGCGCATCCGGATATTTACAATGTGCTTTTACAGGTGATGGATCACGGTACGTTGACTGATAATAATGGCCGAAAAGCAGATTTTCGTAATGTGATTATTATCATGACCACCAATGCTGGCGCTGAGTCCCTGCACAAGTCCGGTATAGGCTTCACTGAGGTGAAAAAAGCCGGTGATGAACTCGCCGATATCAAGCGTATGTTCACCCCTGAGTTCCGTAACCGACTCGACGCGATTATCTCTTTCGCTTCGCTGGATAATGAAGTGATTCTGCGTGTAGTAGAGAAATTCCTGATGCAACTTGAAGAACAATTGCATGAGAAAAAAGTTGAAGTCACATTTACCGATAAGCTCAAAACCTATTTGGGCAAACACGGTTTCGATCCATTGATGGGTGCACGCCCAATGGCACGCTTGATTCAAGACACCATTAGACGCGCTCTGGCCGATGAACTGCTGTTTGGTCGTTTATCCAGCGGTGGGCACGTTACAGTCGATATGGGTGAAGATGAAAAAGTAAAACTCATCTTCGACGAGGAAACCGAAGAGGTAGCCTGATCAGGTAATATCTGGCAGTTCGTCAAAACAACGACTGCCAGATATTTTTTTAATCTTTACGAGCAGGGCAGGAATTAATACCCAAAATCATGTAAAGAGGACACCACCCCATCAAGGCGGTTACAAGTGGGACAATGCCAATCAAACCAAACCAGCGTTGACTTCCTTCCAGAATAAAAATTAGACTCAGCAATCCAAGCCCAACAATAATTCTGAGCACTTTATCTATACTTCCGACATTCACTTTCATATAACCTCTCCATATTGAGTTAATTAACTAGGTACACACTTTTATAATCAGCTTAGCTGGTATAAATTCAATTTTCTATAAAGCGTTCGCTCACTGATTCCTAAAATATCTGCGACTGTTCGCCTGTGGCCATTATGCTGCACCAGCAAATCTGCAATATACTGCGCCTCAACTTGCGTCATTGAAGGCGAGGCTTCGCCTTCTCTGGTGTAAGAAACCGCGTCTGTCAGCAGTTTATCCTTAGGTACTACATTAAACTCTTTAAGTAAAATATGTTCTGGGCCAATAATACCGTTTGCACTTAGCGCTGCTGCCTTCAATAAGATGTTTCTCAGCTCGCGTATATTCCCTGGATAACTATATGCCTGAAGCAGTGTTATCGCTTCAGCAGTCAGTCTGTAACGCATACCCGCCCCCACATTTCGAGAAAGTATTGTTTCAGCCAAGGCTGGAATATCAGACTGACGCTCGCGTAATGGTGGTAAATTAATATCAATCCCTGAAATCCGGTAATAAAGATCCAGCCTGAAGCGCCCCATATCCACCATTTCAAGTAAATTACGATTCGTGGCTGAAACAATTCTCACATCTGCTTTGAGCAACTCTCTCCCACCTACGCGCCTGAACTCCCCTGTTTCCAGCACTCTCAGCAGCTTAGCCTGCATTGCCAGAGGGACTTCCCCGATTTCATCAAGAAACAGCGTTCCCCTGTCTGCCAATTCAAACAACCCTTGTTTGCGCCCTATGCAACCGGTAAATGCACCACGTTCATGACCAAACAACTCACTCTCGAAGAGAGATTCCGTAATAGCGGCACAATCAACAGCCAGAAAAGCCTTGCCGTTTCGAGAAGAGCGCTTGTGCACATACTGCGCAGCAAGTTCTTTGCCTACCCCGCTCTCCCCGTACAGCAATACAGAAGCTTCAGACTCGGCTGCGCTTGTCAGGTTATCAACGCAATTCAGAAAAGCGGGAGAGCGACCGATCATTCGCATTTCTTCGCAATCCACCCCTTCTGAACAATCTAGTGGAAAAACAGTCTCGCCGAGATATAAAGTGCCGTCAGCACTCCTGATCGGATACCCCTTAAGCCTCACGCGTTCAGGCCGATTCATCTGGTCAAAGTGTACATGAACGGCCTGACAGGGTTGACCAGTTGCAAATACCTGCTGGTGGGGGCAATGCTCACCATTTTTATGGCAAGGGACATCCGAATGATGGGAGACTTCATGGCACAATCGGCCTACGGACTGCTCAGGCGTCAAACCATAAGCCATGCTGTAAGCCTGGTTCGCCGCAACAATTTGATAGTTCGCATCAATCAGCACAAAAGGGTTCTCTTGAACGTCAATCAGCGACTGCAACTCAATAGTAATATTTTTATCGTCAGCCATTCAAAAACCTGTCAATTTGTCATGCCACAAGTCATAACAAACGATAACACTCACTCAGAATATATATACGTATTAAATTTTATCATATATATTCAATTAGTTAAAAAATCCAATCAATGTAACAAAATATCACATTCAATCTGACATAAAAATGCCAATTCGTCATGTCATCATGGCATAAAAAGATATATAACTCCAGTTAAATCGAGCAGAAATTTTAATAAAATACATATAATCAATCTATTAGACATTATGGCAAGCTTATTGCTTGTATATTTTTAAAGGCATTTTATTTACCCATCGACCGAACCAAAAAAGGGGGCACCATGGATTTAATGGAAGCAATCAAGGCACATGTGGCTTGGAAGGTCCGGCTGGAAAGGTATGTGAGCGGTGACCGATCAGAAAACCTTGACCCAACCATTATCTGCCAGGACGATCAGTGCATGCTGGGCAAATGGATATATGGCGAAGGGAAAACGTACGAAGCCTTGCCCAATTTTTCAGAAATGAAGAATGACCACGCAGCATTTCACCAATGTGCTGCCGATATTGTACAAAAATGTGACGATGGAAATATTCCTGAGGCTGAAGCCCTGCTTCAGAAAGACTATAACCGCATCTCACAACGCGTAAAAAACTCATTAGCTAAGCTGGGCATTCACTTAATTCAAGAAAAATAGCAATTTATTAGAGCTATATTTATTTTAACCAGTTCAACACTATCAACTAAAAGAGGAATTATAAAATGGCACATATCGTCATTATGGGTGCAGGCATCGGTGGCATGCCTATGGCTTATGAAATGCAAGAGCAGCTTCGCGCCGCAGACTCTGTCACCGTCATTTCAGACAATCCCAATTTTCATTTTGTCCCTTCCAATCCATGGGTGGCCGTAAACTGGCGTACAAGAGAAGATATTGAGTTTCCAATCGCCCCCTACTATGACAGAAAGAATATTAAATTTGTACCCTCAGCAGCAAAACGCGTACACCCTGAAAACAATCAGGTCGAACTGGCTAACGGAGAAAAAATCAGTTACGACTTCCTTATTATAGCTACCGGCCCAAAATTGGCATTTGATGAAGTTGAAGGTCTCGGCCCAGACGGCAACACCCAATCCATTTGCCATGTCAATCATGCTGTAAAGGCAGGGGAAGCATGGAATGAGTTTGTTAAAACCCCAGGCCCAATCGTGGTGGGTGCAGTGCAAGGCGCCTCTTGTTACGGGCCGGCCTATGAATTTGCTTTCATCATGGACACCGATTTGCGCAGACGCAAAATACGCGACAAAGTCCCAATGACCTTCATTACAGCTGAACCCTATATTGGCCACTTGGGACTGGGTGGCGTAGGCGATTCAAAAGGCTTGCTGGAGGCCGCCATGCGCGACCGCCACATTAAATGGATTACCAATGCCAAGACAACCAAAATCGAAGCCGGAAAAATGTTTGTGACGGAATTCGATGACAGCGGCAATGAAAAGAAGCAACATGAACTCCCCTTCAACTATGGCATGATGCTTCCTGCTTTCAAGGGCATCGATGCGGTATTCGGTATTGAAGGCCTCACCAACCCGCGGGGCTTTATTCTGATCGATCCCTTTCAACGCAATCCAAAATATCAAAACATCTACGCAGTAGGCGTATGCGTCGCTATTCCGCCAGTAGAAGTGACTACCGTACCGACCGGCGCCCCTAAAACCGGGTACATGATTGAAACCATGGTGCATGCCACGGCACTGAATATCAGGGCAGTGCTAGATGGCAGAGAACCAGACCAAAAAGCCACATGGAATGCGATCTGCCTTGCTGATTTTGGTGACACAGGGGCTGCTTTCGTGGCATTACCGCAAATACCACCGCGTAACGTGAACTGGTTCAAAGAAGGGAAATGGGTACATCTGGCCAAGATTGCATTTGAAAAATATTTCATTCGAAAAATGAAAAAAGGCACAACAGAACCCTTGTATGAAAAATACGTATTAAGCGCACTGGGTATTAAAAAATTGAAAGATTAGACACCTCCCCCTTGGCCAGGCAATCTTCAGCCTGGCATTTTTTTTATTTTTTTCATGGGGTTAATAAAAAACAACCTGAATTTTTAATTCACCTAGAAATAATTTTCAAATTGTTGTCAACCACACATAACAATCGCGCGTTATTCGAACCGACACGACAAAATTGTGTCTGGATGTTTGAGACAAATCAATTTTTATTTAAGGAACTAAAATGAGCAAATTACTATCCGCTTTGATCGCTGCAGCTTTTGCTGCTGTTACTTTCTCCGCTGTTGCTGCTGATGCTATGGCTCCTGCTGCAGAACCAGCTGCTGCTTCTGCTGACGCTGCTGCTCCTGCTGCTAAGCCAGCTAAGAAAGCTGCTAAAAAGCACAAGAAAGCTAAAAAACACGCTAAGAAAGCAGCTGCTCCTGCTGCTGATGCAGCTCCTGCTGCTGAAGCTGCTCCTGCTGCCAAGTAATACTTGCCTTAGTTGCATAAAAAAGCAGGACTTAGTCCTGCTTTTTTTATTCCCGTTGTTCCAGCATTATTTACCTGCATATCCCGGTCAGCAGTACAATACCCTCTTTACGACTCTCATCTAGAATAATCACGAACTATGCACGAATGGAGCGACCTCTTTAAAACGACCATTGGCTTACTTGCCATCGTCAACCCGATTGGCGGCATTCCCATTTTCATTAGCGCCACCCGTGGCTGGACAAATCAGGAGCGCGCAAGAACCGCCAGAACGGTGGCTATCACGGTTTTCAGCGTTCTATTTGTTTCACTATTCCTGGGTGAACGCATACTGGATTTTTTCAGCATCAGCATATCTTCGTTTCTGGTTGGAGGGGGTATTCTCATTTTATTGCTGGCAATTTCCATGTTGCAAGCGAAGGATAGCTTAATCCGGCAAACACCTGAAGAAGCAGAAGAGGCTGCTGAAAAGCAGGCTGTGGGGGTAGTTCCGCTCGGCATTCCACTGCTGGCAGGGCCAGGCGCCATCAGTAGTGTCATTATTGCGGCACATCACGTTAAAAGTGGTTTTATTGGCCACACTAAATTAATTCTCCCCATCTTGCTGATCTCACTGCTGGTATGGGGAATTTTTCTGCTTTCCGTGCGGATTACCAATAAATTTGGTACAACAGGCATCAATATTGTCACTCGCTTGATGGGACTGATTCTGGCCGCAATGGCAGTAGAATTTATTGCAAAAGGGCTGGGAGAACTTTTCCCAAAATTGATCTAGCCTGTACAATGCGCTTTTTCACTAGAAAAGCATTATGATCTGGAAGCCAAATGTCACGGTTGCTGCTGTCATCGAGAATGATGGCCAGTTTCTGATGGTTGAAGAAAACACTTCGGAAGGTATTCAGTTCAACCAGCCAGCTGGTCATTTGGAACCAAACGAATCCCTGTTAAATGCTGCGATCCGGGAAACACTTGAAGAAACTGCCTACCATTTCAAACCGGAATCTTTGTTAGGTATTTACCGTTGGACGCACCCACGCAAAGGGGTCACTTACCTTCGCTTTGCATTTATCGGCAGCGTTACCCAACATGAAGCTGACAGAGTACTGGACAAGGGAATAATCCGGGCCGCCTGGCTGCCTCTGGATGAAATCCGGGGCATGACAGCGCAGTTTCGCAGCCCGCTGGTGCTTAATTGCATAGAAGATTACCTAGCTGGAAAACGTTACTCCCTGGACATTTTGACTCATTACGAATAATTTCATGCGGTTGCCTTTCATTTTTCTTTTTGTTTTACTCTTTAGCACGCCAGTTGTAGCCGAAGACATTTATATTTGTTATAACTACAGTTGTGCCGTTCAGGAGAAAGTTTCGTTCTCAAAATCACAACTAAATCACATTAAAGCACTTTTCGCTAAGCTACCTGACGCACCATCAGAAAGGAACGCCATTAGCAAAGCCATAGGCCTGCTGGAAAGTTTTGCAGGGGAGCAAACCCCGACATTTCAGGATAAAGGCGGCAATATAAATGATGATGGCGTTGACGGCAGGATGGATTGCATTGATCATTCAACCAATACAACCAGCTATCTGCTATTAATGCAAAAAATCGGATTATTGAAATTCCATCAAGTACTCTCCCCTGTCAAGCGCGCGCCATGGCTCGTAAATGAACATTGGGCCGCACAGATTGAAGAAAAAAAAGATCAACATAAATTTGTAGTCGATTCCTGGTTTTTTGATAATGGCCAGCCTGCGGCAATTTTCGACCTTAACGACTGGATGCAGGGAGCATCACCCAATGTCTAAAAAACGCATCGTTGTCGGCATGTCTGGTGGCGTAGATTCGGCTGTTGCAGCCTTGTTGCTGAAGCAGCAAGGGCATGATGTTGTCGGGCTGTTCATGAAAAACTGGGAAGATGACGATACTGATGAGTACTGCCCGGTAAAGCAGGATTTCATGGATGTGCTGGCCGTCTCGGAAAAAATCGGTATTGATGTTGAAGCCGTTAATTTTGCCAAAGAATACAAAGACCGTGTTTTCAGTTATTTTTTAAGTGAATATCAGGCGGGTCGCACACCCAATCCCGACGTTCTGTGCAACTCCGAGATCAAATTCAAGGCTTTTCTGGAACATGCCCTCAGTCTGGGTGCCGACTGTATAGCCACTGGTCATTACGCGCGCGTACAAGAAAAAGAGGGTTTATTTCAGCTTCTCAAAGCGGAGGATGGTACCAAAGATCAGAGCTATTTTCTGTATCGCCTCAATCAGGCCCAACTCTCCAAATCATTATTCCCGCTTGGCAATATCTACAAGCGTGACGTGCGCGTGATTGCAGAACAGGCTGGACTCCCCAATTTCGCAAAGAAAGACAGCACGGGTATCTGCTTCATTGGCGAACGTCCATTTCGGGAGTTTCTGAGCCAGTATTTGCCGAAAGAACCGGGAGAAATGCAGACGCCGGAAGGCAAGGTCGTGGGCAAGCATGAGGGTTTGATGTATTACACCATAGGCCAAAGGCAGGGTTTAGGCATTGGCGGTCAAGGAGAACCCTGGTTCGTGGGTGGTAAAGATATGGACCGCAACATACTGATTGTGGTTCAAGGGCATGACCATCCAATGCTCTATAAAAGTTCGCTTAAAGCGCAGGATTTAAACTGGATTAGCGGAAAGCTGCCGCACCCCAAATGGGTATATGGTGCTAAAACCCGTTATCGTCAGGCAGATGCACCTTGCTGCATTTCCCAGGTAGATAGTGCAATCTGTGACATGGCATTTGCACAACCGCAATGGGCAGTAACGCCGGGGCAATCAGTGGTGATCTACGAAAGTGAAGTATGTTTGGGAGGCGGGATAATTCTGTAGTAAGCCAGGACTAAACTTCATTTACAGCAAATTACTCAAGTTTAATCCTGTGCTTTAACTGCATTAAGCTACCGGCAAGGTATCTTTAAAAGCCGGTTTTCCTGCCAGTTTTTCTGCCAGCTTTTCCAGATTAGGGTGGGCTTCTCGCCATTTAATTTCCGGGAATCTGAAATCCAGATAACCTAACGCGCACCCGACAACCACATCAGCTAGAGAGTAAAACTCCCCGAAGCACCAATTCTTTTCACCCAGTTCTTCTGACATCGCTTCCAGGCCGCGAAAAATCTTCTGCTCTTGGCGTACTAACCAGTCAGCATTTTGCTGCACTTCAGGCCGCTTTTTTTCCAGAAAAATAGTCGCAGCTGCGTCGCAAATACCATCTGCAAGGGCTTCCCAGCGTTTCACGCTGGTGCGTGGACGGGCATCTTCCGGTATCAGGCGACTTACAGGAGTCAGTGTGTCCAGATACTCTACGATGACGCGCGAATCAAATAACGTAGACCCATCATCCATTACCAGAACCGGCACTTTCCCCAAGGGGTTAAATTCAGGCACCTGGGTATCTGGTGTCCATGGAATGTCGACCATCAACTCACATTCAATACGTTTTTCAGCCAATACAATACGGACTTTGCGTACAAATGGGCTGGAAAGGGAGCCGATTAATTTCATAGTGTTTCTCTAACTCAATTAAATAAAATTTACTCGCGAGGGCAAGACAATATCATATACACTGCAAACCCGCATGAATTTTTTTGCAGTAAAATCAAGCCTGCACGACAGAAATTACTTTCCCCGTGCGGATATACTGCCCCATTCGATCAAAATTCAGATAACGATAGATATTATCCGCCAAAGGCGCAATCTTGTCCTGCACAATCGCCAAATACTCTTCCACGCTTGGGATACGACCCAATTTGGCGCATACGGCCGCCAATTCTGCGGAACCCAGATAAACATTTGCGTTCTTGCCCATACGATTATCAAAATTACGCGTACTGGTAGAAAACACCGTCGCGCCATCTTCAACCCGAGCCTGATTGCCCATACACAGGGAGCATCCGGGCACTTCAGTTCGCGCGCCTGCTCGGCCAAATATGGCGTAGATACCTTCTTCGCGCAGTTCTGCTTCATCCATACGGGTAGGCGGCGCAATCCATAACCGCGTGGGGATCAAACCAGCATCTTCCAGCACTTTACCGGCTGCACGGTAATGACCTATATTGGTCATACAGCTGCCAATGAACACTTCATCAATCTTGTCACCCACCACGGCTGAAAGCGGCTTGATATCATCTGGATCATTAGGGCAGGCAACCAGTGGCTCTTTGATTTCGTTCAAATCAATTTCCAGCACGTAAGCGTATTCCGCATCGGCATCCGGTTCCAGCAAGTCCGGTTTATCCAGCCAGGCTTTCATGGCATCAATACGTCTCTGCAATGTGCGTGGATCAGCGTAGCCTTTGTCGATCAGATGTTCCAGAAGCACGATGTTAGAATTCAAATACTCGATAATCGGCTCTTTGTTTAACCGTACCGTACAACCGTTTGCAGAACGCTCAGCTGAGGCATCAGAAAACTCAAATGCCTGCTCTACCTTCAGGTTCGGCAATCCTTCGATTTCGAGAATGCGGCCATTGAATACATTCTTTTTACCCTGTTTTCCGGTTGTCAGTTCGCCTTTCTGTATTGCCGCATAGGGAATGGCGTTAACCAGATCACGCAGTGTAATCCCTGGTTGCATCTCACCTTTGAAGCGCACCAGTACAGATTCAGCCATATCCAGCGGCATCACACCCATTGCTGCGGCAAATGCCACCAGGCCGGATCCTGCCGGAAAAGAAATACCAATAGGGAAACGGGTATGAGAGTCGCCACCGGTTCCAACGGTGTCAGGCAGCAGCATACGATTCAGCCAGGAATGTATCACGCCATCACCCGGTTTTAACGATACGCCACCCCGTGAGGAAATGAAGTCAGGCAATTCGTGTTGCAAGGTAATGTCCACTGGCTTGGGATAAGCGGCTGTGTGACAGAAACTCTGCATCACCAGGTCAGCTGAAAAACCCAGACAAGCCAGTTCTTTCAATTCATCACGGGTCATAGCGCCGGTTGTGTCTTGCGATCCCACTGTTGCCATTTTTGGCTCACAGTAAGTGCCTGGGCGCACTCCTTGAACTCCGCAAGCACGTCCGACCATTTTTTGCGCCAGCGTAAAACCTTTACCCGTATCTTTTGGCATAGCCGGCTGAATAAACAAATCAGAAACCGGCATATCCAACGCTTCGCGCGCTCTTGCTGTCAGGCCTCGGCCGATTATAAGAGGAATACGCCCACCTGCACGGATTTCGTCCGGCAGTGTCTCAGGTTCCATCTTGAATGTACTGATTACCTTACCAGTCGCATCATGGACTTCACCCTTGAATGGATAAATGGTTACCTCATCCCCTGTATTCATAGCAGATACATCACACTGAATAGGCAAAGCGCCGGAATCTTCAGCCGTGTTAAAAAATATAGGTGCAATTTTGGTACCCAGCACAATTCCGCCGGTACGCTTGCCAGGTACATGAGGAATATCCTGCCCCATATACCACTGCACCGAGTTAATGGCTGATTTGCGTGAAGAGCCAGTACCCACCACATCACCTACATAAGCTAAAGGCAATCCTTTTTCCTTGAGCTTTTCAATGGTCTGCAAGCCATCCGGTATTTTGCTGACCAGCATGGCTTTAGCGTGCAGGGGAATGTCTGGCCTGGACCAGGCTTCCTGTGCAGGGGAAAGGTCATCTGTATTGGTTTCACCAGGGACTTTGAAAACCACGGTTTGAATGGATTCTGCCAGAGCCGGTTTACGGGTAAACCATTCCGCATTCGCCCAGGATTGCATGAGCTCTTTGGCGTGTACATTTCCCGCCTTCATTTTTTCATCTACATCATGAAATGCGTCAAATACCAGAGCGGTGTGGGACAGTGCCTGAACAGCATCCGGGGCCAAAGTCGCATCATCCAGCAATTCAACCAGTGTGGCCACATTGTAGCCACCGAGCATTGTACCCAGCACTTCAACTGCATGTTGCTTGCACACTAAGGGAGATTCGGCATTGCCTTTAGCGATATCCACCAGAAACGCTGCTTTTACATAGGCGGCCTGATCAACACCTGGCGGCACTCTGTTTTCCAGTAAATCAAGCAGGAAATCCCCCTCGCCAGCAGGAGGATTCTTTACGAGTTCTACGAGCGCAGCGGTTTGTTCTGCGTTCAGTGGCAAGGGTGGCAGCCCTAGAGCAGCGCGTTCAGCAACATGGGCACGGTAAGCTTCTAGCATGTCGAAATCTCAAATTATTCGAAAACGTCAATTATAGCATCATGACAAACAGGATTTGCTTATACAACGCCTTTAAGAATTTTTATATCTGCTTAAACGCTTTTTATTCATAAATAAATATTATTTCTTGTAAAAGTCATACGTATGTATTATTCTGAATTATCACCTCGCTGGAGCCACCACCATGAAACACCAGGAAGGACAGCAAGCCATTGATTTTCAGGTTAAGGATATCTACGGCACCCCTATCAGCCTTGCTGATTACGCTGGCAGGAAGTTGATGATTTCCTTTTATCGCTACGCATCTTGCCCTTTGTGCAACCTCAGAGTGCATGAATTAATCCAGCGTTTCCCAGCTTTTGAAGCCAAGGGATTATCCATGCTGGCCTTTTTTCAATCGCCAGCTGAGCGCATTCGAGAATATGTCGGTAAGCAAGACGCCCCTTTTCCCATCATTGCAGATCCTTCCCATGCGGTTTATCAGCGATACGGCGTCACCTCTTCCTGGCTGGGGTTTGGAAAGGCTTTTGCATTGAAACTCCCCATGGTATTTCACGCTGTGATTGGAGAAGGTTTTTGGCCTGGTAAAATGGATGGCGACAAGGCAACGCTCCCGGCAGACTTTCTCATCACCCCCGAACAAACCATATATCGCGCATTTTATGGTTCAGATATCGGCGACCACCTCCCTATCGAGGAAATATATTCGTTTCTTGAAATTGAACCTTCATTTTTACAATCAGAAAATATGGGTGCGTGGTGATGAATATGAATACCTTTACTGAAACCTTGAATGGAACACTTTATGGCGTCATGAGCTGGGTGCAATGGGAGACATTGCAGGCCACCATGCTCAAAAACCGCAAAGATGGCTGGTATGTATATTACGTGGGAGAGAAAATCCCCGTTCACAAACAATCCAATGAAGGCTTTGCGCACATACTTGGTGAGATCAACCAATTGTTGAGACGAGACCATGACGAAAGCTATCTGGGCATTATTTATACAGATCACTTCGACGCACCAACCCTGATAGAAATCTACGACCCAAACAATCTGGGTGCATACTGCGGTTCAAGCGGCAAGGTCATTCCGCCTGGGTGGATAATCAGCAAAATGCCCCCGGAAGTAGTTATCGCACCACAAATCATCCCGCAAGGCAGGAAACGCTGGTGGAAGAACTTGCTTCCCCATCCTGGCAGCACTACTCATTCACCAACCTGAAAATCAGCTTTTCCCAACCCACCAACAAGGAGAAACATCATGAATGCACCTGTCCTGCAAATGCCTATCCAGAATGAAATCGCCCAACATCAGCTGGATTCCATCATCAACGCCCGACTAGACGAGTTACTGCCTCAGAAATTAGCGGAAATTGCTGCTAACAAAACGCCCAGCATGGCCATTATCGTGACAAAAGGAACGCTGGATTGGGCCTACCCGCCATTTATTCTGGCGTCCACAGCCGCAGCACTGGGTTGGGAAGTTTCACTGTTTTTTACATTTTATGGGCTGGAGTTACTCAAACGCGACCTTTCCTCACTGAAAATTAGCCCCTTGGGCAACCCCGCCATGCCCATGAAAATGCCGGTTGGGCCACAATGGTTCAGAGGCATCGAATGGAATATACCCAATCTGGTTCAGGCAGCCATACCCGGATATGAAAATCTGGCTACCAGCCTAATGAAAAAAACCATCAAAAACGTAGGCGTCGCAGATGTCGAAGAGTTGCGGCAGTTTTGCCTGGAGGCCGATGTCATAATGGTGGCATGCCAGATGACAGTCGATCTTTTTGGTTATGATCAAGAGGTATTTATCCCCGAAGTAAAAGATTACATCGGTGCCGCCTCATTCCTCCCCATTGCCCAGACGTCTGACGTCAGTCTGTTTATCTAAACCCCCCCACTCCCGCACACATTTCCGGGAGTTTTTTATCACAACAGGAATGAAGTATGAACAAAATACTGGTAACCGGCGCTAACGGTTTTGTAGGCAGTCATATTCTCGCTGCACTGCAGCAACACAATGTAGAAGTGGTTGCGGCCTGTCGTGACAAAAACAAAATACCATCATGGTTTACCGGCGAAGTGCGCACGGGAGATTTACGTAATCCCGCTTATATCCAATCGTTGTTACAAGATGTGGATACAGTCTGCCATGCTGCCGCATGGACCTCATTATGGGGGCACGCAGAACATTCAAAAGATTTATATCTCAAACCGTCTCTTGCCCTTATGAATGCCTGTATCAAACAGGGTATATCTCGGTTTATATTCATCAGCACCACCAGTGCAGCTGCGCCTGACGACTCCCACGATGCCAATTCACCTGGAAAACCTCGCGCATTCTGGCCGCACCTCAACTCGGTCATCGCCATTGAAAATGCCATGCGTCAGAACGCGAACGGACCAACCACCATGGTCAACCTGCGCTGCGGGTTATTTGCCGGAGAACACTATGGACTGGGATTATTCCCCATTTTGCTGCCCAGACTCAAAACCCATCTGGTACCGTGGGTAGCAGGTGGCAGTACCAGCATGCCCATCATAGATGGAGAAGACATCGGCCAGGCGTTTGCCTTAGCCGCCATCAATCCAGCCCTCAAAGGTTATGAAAGCTTTAATATTGTGGGGCCAGAAATCCCAACCACAAAACAAGTCATACACTTCTTGCATACCGAATACGGTTATCCAGAACCCCACTTCAGCGTACCTTTTCCCATCGCCTACGCCTTTGCATGGCTGATGGAAAAACTAGACCCTGTCGTACCCTGGGAGCCTCTGGTTACCCGATCCATTATTCATTTACTGGAAGAAACTGGAGTTTCAAACAAATCAGCCCAAATGCGACTAGGCTATCAAGCAAAAGTGCATTGGAAGGATGCCATTCGGAAGCAACTCAAGGAAATGCAAATTCGGGAAAAAGGAAATATGAGGATGGCCCGACCGCTACCAGAGATGTTATGAACAGGAGTGCTTTTTACCAGATAGATAGCCTGCTATATGTACAAAGGGTCTTAGGAAGTTAAAGCGGGTTTAGTCTCAACAATTTGAGTAGTCCAAGGTAAAGATTATCACGACGATGATTAAAGCGATATTCAGTTT